>NZ_MKGS01000159.1:0-40613 GCF_002836905.1 Pseudomonas sp. 43NM1
ACCCGCACCCCGCTGCAAACCCACATCCCTGGGTGTTCGACCATAATAATTCGCTCCACTGGAGCATGACTGTCAGGGATCAACGCATGACCACCAGCACCGCTTATAGCGACACCACGCCTGCCCCGCCGACAAACTCCGCCACCCGCGTGGCCACTGCGAGTTTCATCGGCACCGCCATCGAGTTCTACGACTTCTACGTCTACGCCACCGCCGCCGCGCTGGTGATCGGGCCGGTGTTCTTTCCGCAGACCTCCGGCACCGCGCAAATGCTTTCGGCGTTTCTCACCTTCGGCATCGCGTTTCTCGCGCGACCGCTGGGCTCGGCGCTGTTCGGCCATTTCGGTGACCGCATCGGGCGCAAATCGACGCTGGTCGCATCGCTGCTGTTGATGGGCGTTTGTACAACGCTGATCGGCGTGTTGCCGGGTTACGACAGCATTGGCGCCTGGGCGCCGATTTTGTTGTGTGTGCTGCGCTTCGGCCAAGGCTTGGGATTGGGCGGTGAATGGGGCGGCGCGGCGTTGCTGGCGACCGAAAATGCGCCGAAAGGCAAACGCGCCTGGTTCGGCATGTTTCCGCAGCTGGGGCCGTCGATTGGTTTCCTTGCGGCCAACGGTTTGTTCCTGACGCTGGCCATGACCCTCAGCGACGAGCAGTTCCGCGCGTGGGGCTGGCGCATTCCGTTTCTGCTGAGCGCGGCGTTGGTGATGGTCGGCCTGTACGTGCGCCTGAAACTCCACGAAACCCCGGTGTTCGCCAACGCCATGGCGCGTCAGGAACGGGTGAAGATTCCGCTGGTCGAGCTGTTCAGCCAATACTGGGCGCCGATGTTGCTGGGTGCCGGATCGATGGTGGTTTGCTACGCGCTGTTTTATATCTCGACGGTTTTTTCGCTGAGTTACGGCGTGTCGACCCTCGGCTACACCCGCGAAACCTTCCTCGCGCTGCTGTGTTTTGCGGTGCTGTTCATGGCTGCCGCAACGCCGTTGTCAGCGCTGGCCAGTGACCGTTACGGGCGCAAACCGGTGTTGATCATCGGCGGCGTGCTGGCGGTTTTATCGGGCTTCCTGATGGAGCCGTTGCTGACGCAGGGTTCGACCTGGGGCGTCGCACTGTTCTTGTGCATCGAACTGTTTCTGATGGGCGTAACGTTTGCGCCGATGGGCGCGTTGCTGCCGGAGCTGTTTCCGACGCATGTGCGTTATACCGGAGCGTCAGCGGCCTACAACCTCGGCGGCATTGTCGGGGCCTCGGCGGCGCCGTTCTTTGCGCAGAAACTGGTGGCGATGGGTGGTTTGAGCTACGTCGGCGGGTATGTGTCGGGGGCGGCGGTGCTGAGTTTGATTGCGGTGCTGTGCTTGAAAGAGACGCGTAATAACGATTTGAATCGGGTGGCCTGACAGAAAAAGCTTCGCGGGCAAGCCTCGCTCCTACAGATCTCCGCCGAACCTTGGCGTGATCCTGTAGGAGCGAGGCTTGCCCGCGAAGGCCGCGCCGCGGTTACAGCTCTACCACAACTGCCTGCGAAGCACGGGTCGCTTTGGCGCGGGCCGCTTCAATCGACTCATCGCGCGCCAACGCCACGCCCATCCGGCGCTGGCCGTTGACTTCAGGCTTGCCGAACAAACGCAACGCCGTGTCCGGCTCGCTCAGTGCCGCGCCCAGATTGCTGAAAGCGGTCTGGGTCGACTGCCCTTCCACCAGAATCACCGCTGAAGCCGATGGCCCGAACTGACGGATCAACGGAATCGGCAAGCCCAGAATCGCCCGCGCGTGCAGCGCGAACTGCGACAGGTCCTGAGAAATCAATGTCACCAGACCGGTGTCATGCGGACGCGGCGAAACTTCGCTGAACCACACCTGATCACCCTTGATGAACAACTCGACGCCAAACAGACCCCGGCCACCCAAGGCCTCGGTCACGGCTTTGGCAACGCGCTCGGATTCTGCCAAGGCAATCGGGCTCATGGCTTGCGGCTGCCAGGATTCCTGGTAATCGCCCTTTTCCTGACGGTGACCGACCGGCGCGCAGAACGTGGTGCCGCCGATGTGGCGCACGGTGAGCAAGGTGATTTCGTAGTCGAAATCGATAAACCCTTCGACGATCACCCGCCCTTTACCTGCGCGGCCGCCTTCTTGCGCGTAATCCCACGCGGTTTTCACGTCATCGACGCTGCGCAACAGGCTCTGGCCCTTGCCCGACGAACTCATCACCGGTTTGACCACGCACGGGAAACCGAGGTCTTCGACAGCCTTGCTGTAGTCCTCGAATGTGTCGGCGAAGTGGTACGGCGAGGTCGGCAGGTCCAGCTCTTCGGCGGCCAAGCGACGGATGCCTTCGCGGTTCATGGTCAGCGAGGTGGCGCGCGCGGTCGGGATCACGGTGAAGCCTTCGGCTTCCAGTTCGACCAGGGTTGCGGTGGCGATGGCTTCGATTTCCGGCACGATGAAGTGCGGTTTTTCGGCTTCGATCACCGCACGCAGGGCGGCGCCGTCGAGCATGTTGATCACGTGGCTGCGATGCGCGACTTGCATGGCCGGCGCGTCGGCGTAGCGATCGACGGCAATCACTTCAACGCCCAGGCGTTGCAGCTCGATCACCACTTCCTTGCCCAACTCGCCACAGCCACACAGCATTACGCGGGTCGCGGTTGGCGACAATGGAGTTCCGATACGGGTCATCTCAGGTCCTCAAAGAAGCGGATCATCGAGGGTCGCGACGCCGGGCGCGCTTCCCATGGGGAGAAAGCGCGGCATTTTACATGAACTGCAGGGTTTGGCTTCAGCCGGCGACGGCCTGTTTGCGCAGGCGCCACGCCATGATCAGCCACACGGCGGTGACGCCGGCGAACTTCGAGCCCATTGCGGTGAGGATCACGCCTGGGGTGAACGCGTCGATCATGCCGAAAAAGATGAAGGTGTCGAGCGGGATGCTCAGCGCCGAACTTATCCACAGGCGATCGTGCAACGGCCGTTTGGTGATGCTGAACACCAGCCAGTCAATGCATTCGGACACCGCGAATGCGGTGGCGCTGGCCAGCGCAATTGATGGATCGGAGGTGACGTAGGACAACACCAGCGCCGCCAGCATCGCGACGATGGCGCCGTGACCGAAACGGGTCTGCACCATGTCGCGCAGCACGAACACCAAGCCGCCCCACGCCGACCAGATGATGTCGAGGTGCGGCGCAGTGGAAAAGGCGTAGTTGATCAGCACGACGCTGCTGATGTAGGAAATCAGGAAAATCATGGGGTCGACCTGGGAAATTGGCGCACAGGGTACTTCAGGGAGTGAGGTCGGGCCAAGGGAGGGAATGTTGAGATCGTTGCCGGACTTCAAGAGCCACCCCTCACCCCAGCCCTCTCCCCAGTGGGGAGAGGGGAAAGGGAGCCGATCTTCGGTGTTTTCAGGTGTTCGGCTCAATCCAAAGCCGCTGTTCCGGAACCCGAGTTCGGCACTGTCTTTCAGGTCGATGTAACTCCAAGGACACCTCGGTCAGTCCCCTCTCCCCCCCGGGGAGAGGGTTAGGGTGAGGGGTCGATCTCAAGCCGAATCAGGATTTCGAAGGCAACATCCAGATCAACCCGCTGGACTTGGCCCGCTCATGGCACAACCCCAACACCTTGCGCCGCTCGTCGTTGTCCATCCGGCTCCAGCGGGTGATCTCTTCGACCGTGCGCTGGCAACCGGTGCAAATGTCATCTTCGTCCAGCGCACAAATGCTTACGCACGGCGACATCACGGGTCTTTCCGCAGGATTCATTCTTCCTGCTCGACCAGATCGCGCGCGTAACGCTGCGAGTTGTGCACATAGTGCGCGGCGCTGGCTTCGAGCATTTTCTTCTGGGGCTCGGTGAGTTCGCGCACCACTTTGCCCGGCGAACCCATGACCAGCGAGCCGTCGGGAATTTCCTTGCCTTCGCCAATCAGCGAGTTGGCGCCGATGATGCAGTTCTTGCCGATTTTTGCGCCGTTGAGAATCACCGCGTTGATGCCGATCAGGCTGTAATCGCCGACGCTGCAGCCGTGGAGCATGGCGTTGTGGCCGATGGTCACACCGGTGCCGATGGTCAGCGGATAGCCCATGTCGGTGTGCATCACGGTGCCGTCCTGGACGTTGCTGTTCTTGCCGATCAGGATCAGTTCGTTGTCGCCGCGCAACACGGCGTTGAACCAGACGTTGGCACCCTCTTCCAGTTTGACCTTGCCCACCAGCACGGCATTAGGCGCGACCCAGCTCTGTGGATGGGTTTCGACACGGGCATCGCCCAAGCGGTATTTCATCTCGTTATCCTCAAGGCTCAGGCAGCCGCGGGTGCACTTTCAGGTATTGATTCAGGTATTGATAAAGCTTTTCGGCGGACGGTGCAGGCTGATGTCGGCGTCGTACAGCAGGTTGATCAATTCGACGATCATGATCGCGGTCAAACCCCAGATCTTGTATTCGCCGTAGCGATAACTCGGCACGTACCAACTGCGGCCCTGGTAATCGATGCGGTGCGTGTGCTCGCGCGGGTCCTTGCGGAAGAACTCCAGCGGCACGCTGAACACTGCGGCGATTTCGGCATCGTTGGCCAGGTATTCGACGTAATCGGGGACCACCCCGACGTAAGGCGTGACTTTGATGCCGTGCAGCGAAATCAGCGGGCTGAGCGGGCCGATCACTTCGACCAGCCCCGGCGGCAGGCCGATTTCTTCTTCGGCCTCACGCAGCGCGGTGAATATCAGGTCAGGGTCTTCGGGGTCACGCCGCCCGCCGGGAAAGGCCACTTCGCCGCCATGGGTCGAGAGCCCGCTGGCGCGCAGGGTCAGGACCAGTTCCGGTTCGTCGCTGCGGGTGATCGGCACCAGCACCGCCGCTTCGGGGAAACGCTTGTCGGTCTCCAGCGTAGTTGGCGTGTGGTTGCTTACCCGATGAAGTAGCTCGTCCAGCATGAGTGCTCTCGATCTGTTGGCTACCTCGCATCATGCACCAATCGAACCGACCGCCCAACCCCCGAACTGCGCCATGTCGTGAAACGACAACTTGCCGACTGCCACCGCCGCACGCCAAGATAGGCGCAGCCTCCAGGAACCCAAGCATGAAATTTTGCAGCCAGTGCGGTAACCCGGTCACCCAGCGTATTCCCGAAGGCGACTCGCGCCTGCGATTTGTCTGCGACAGCTGTCAGACCATTCACTATCAGAATCCCAATATCGTCGCCGGTTGCGTCGCCACCTGGGGTTCAAAAGTGTTGCTGTGCCGCCGCGCCATCGAGCCGCGACTCGGTTACTGGACGCTGCCCGCCGGTTTCATGGAAAACGGCGAGACCATCGAGCAAGCCGCCGTGCGCGAAACTGCCGAAGAAGCCTGCGCCCGCGTGCGTGAATTGAGCATCTATACCTTGATCGACGTGCCGCACATCAGCCAGGTGCACGTGTTCTTCCGCGCCGAGCTGGTCGACCTGGACTTTTCTGCCGGCCCGGAAAGCCTCGAAGTGCAGCTTTTCGAAGAGGCGGACATCCCTTGGTCCGACCTGGCTTTCCGCACCGTGGGCCGTACCTTAGAATGCTTCTTCGCGGACCGGCAGACCGAGGTCTACCCGGTGCGTTCCGAGTCGATCCCACCGCTCGCGCAAGCTGCCATCACTTAAGCGTCTGCGCGCAAAGCAGCTTTGAATTAGCCGTCTATAACTTAATCATGTCGCGACACCTCTAGGGATATCGTTTCAATGCGCTGGTTGCTTGCCTTGTTTTGCCTGTCGTTTGTTGTCGTCTCCCAGGCCTCCACCACGGTCACCCTGGACGGCAAAACCATCGATAAAGTGCTGGTGCTCAAATCGGCCCATCAACTGCAACTGATTGCCGACGGCCAGCCGTTGCGCACTTACCGCATCTCGCTGGGCAAACAGCCGCGTGGCGCGAAGCTGATGGAGGGCGACAAGCGCACGCCGGAAGGCTTTTATTGGGTGGACTGGCGCAAGGTCAGTGACCGCTTCAACCTGGCGATGCACATTTCCTACCCCAACCGCGACGACACCGAGCGCTCGCGCCGCGAAGGCGTACCGCCGGGCGGCATGATCATGATCCACGGCACGCCGGATACCTACGACTACCCGGAAAACCTCTTTCACACCTTGGACTGGACCGATGGCTGCATCGCCATGCGCAACATGGACATGCGCGAAGTCTGGGGACTGGTGCCGGATGGCACGATGATCGAGATCCGCCCGTAGCTTTTTTGCATAAGTTGTTTTGCATCCGTTCTTCCTGAGCTCCTCTGCATGTGTGGCGAGGGGGTTTACCCCCGTCCGGCTGCGCAGCAGTCGTGAAGTCAGCACACGCGGTTTGTCGATGAGACCTGCGCGGCAAGATTTGGCACTGCTGCGCAGTGCAACGGGGGTAAACCCCCTCGCCACAGAGTTGTGTGCCAGCTCAGGCAGAGGGTTTTGAGCGCTACCTTCGGTCGCCCTTCGCAAAATAAATCAAAAAATTGCAGCACTCGGCAGCGCCGGCAGTGGAGATACCACTTGCCTGTACAAGCATTGCCGCAGGCTGCGATCTTCGCCCGCAAAACCCCTCGCTGTAATACCACTTCAAGGCAACCCCCTGCCGACGCGTCTGAAAGCCCCGATTTCATTGCCTGTCGAGCCAAGTGGTCTCATTGACATGGTATTTAAGTGGTATTAGCTTCCGTCCCACAACCGGGCGACAACAATCCAACATCCGCATCGGAAACAGCCTACATGAATGACATCCAGGCCCTACGTCCTGACGACTCTCAGCCGACGCCGTTGTACCTGCAACTGGCGCGCAATCTGGAAGCGGCGATCCATGCCGGCCAGTGGAAAGCCGAGCAGGCGATGCCGTCCGAGCGCAGCCTCAGCGAATTGCTGGGCATTTCCCGCGTGACCGCACGCAAGGCTCTGGAGGTGTTGTTCGATCAAGGCCTGATCCGGCGCAATCAGGGTTCCGGCACTTTCATCACGCCACGCCTGGAACAACCACTGTCGCGCCTGTCCGGGTTCAGCGAGATGCTCCGCTTGAAAGGTTTTGTCCCCGGCTCGCAGTGGCTGGAGCGCGAAATCACCCCGCCGACCCACGAAGAACTGATCCGCCTCGGCCTCTCGCCCAACGACAAAGTGGCGCGGCTCAAGCGTTTGCGCAAAGCCGATGACACGGTGATGGCGATCGAGATGAGCACCCTGCCCGCCTCGATCATTCCCAAGCCGCAAGCGGTGGGCGATTCCCTTTACGAATTTCTCGATGGCATTGGCAAACCGATCGTGCGCGCCTTGCAGCATATTCAGGCGATCAACGCCTCGGACGAGTTCGCCGCGCTGGTCGGCATCGCGCCGGGCACCGCGATGTTGCTGATGACCCGGGTCGGCTACCTGGAAGACAACACGCCCATCGAAGTCACCGACACCTATTGCCGCAACGACTACTACGACTTTGTTGCAGAGCTGCGCCGCTAAACCGGGCGAAGTCGTCAAACAGCGAGAACAGAAATGTCCGAAGACAATATCCTCACCGCCCACGGCTGGGTTCGCGGCCGGCTGATTCACCAACACGGCAAAGTCGTGTCCATCGAAGGCGTGCCCTGCGATCCGGCGGACAACGACTTGCCTTACCTGCTGCCGGGTTTCATCGACCTGCATGTTCACGGCGGCGGCGGCAAAGACATCATGGAAGGCGCGACAGCCTTCGAAACCATCACCAGAACCCACGTGCGTTTCGGCACCACGTCGCTGTTGGCGACGACCATGACCGCGCCCAGCGCAGAGATTTCCAGCGTGCTCAAAGCCGTCGGCGAGTTCTGCGAGCAGCGCCCGAAAAACAGCGCCCGCGTGCTCGGCGTGCACCTCGAAGGGCCGTACATCAACCCCGGCAAACTCGGCGCGCAACCGAATTTCGCCCACACCGCGTTGATGGCCGAAGTCGAAGAATACCTCGCACTGGCGCCGATTCGGGTGATCACTATCGCCCCGGAAATCGCCGGCCACGACGGTTTGATCCGCGCCCTCAGTGCGCGCGGCGTGCGCATGCAAATCGGCCACACCCTCGGCAGTTACGAGGAAGGCGTCGCCGCGCTGGAGGCCGGCGCCAGCAGTTTTACTCACCTGTATAACGCCATGAGCCCGCTGCATCACCGCGAACCGGGGATCGTCGGCGCGGCGCTGGCCCACGCGAAATACGCCGAATTGATTCCCGATTTGCTGCACGTGCACCCCGGCGCCATGCGCGTCGCGTTGCGCTCGATCCCGTGCCTGTATTGCGTCACCGACTCGACCGCTGCGGCGGGCATGCCCGACGGTGAATACAAACTCGGCAGCCACACCGTGACCAAATGCCTGGGCGGCGTGCGCCTCGCCGACGGCACCCTCGCCGGCAGCACGCTGACCATGGATCAGGCGCTGCGCAACCTGGTGAAGATCGGTTTGCCGATTGCCGAAGCCTCGCAACGTCTTTCGCAATTCCCCGCCGACTACCTCGGCATCACCGAACGCGGGCGCCTGCAACCCGGCGCGTGGGCCGACTGCGTGCGCCTGGATCGCTCACTGACATTGACCGCCGTCATGGTCGAAGGAGAAGACATTGACTTCAAAAATGCTTGAAGAGGCGTTGTCCTCGTTCGAGGCCGTGCAGGCTCAATTGCAGCAACTCGACCCGCAGATGATCGAGATCGCCGGGCGCTTGCGCCGTCAGCCGCCGCAAGTGGCGATGACCGTCGCGCGCGGCAGCTCCGACCACGCCGCGAGCTATTTCGCCTACCTGACCATGCAGCAACTGGGGATTCCGGTGGCGTCGTTGCCGATGTCGGTGGTGACCATGCAGCAAGCGCCGTTGAAGGTCAGCGGCCAGGTCGCGTTCGCGTTTTCGCAGTCGGGGCAAAGTCCGGATCTGGTCAACAGTCTGCGGCTGTTGCGCAAACGCGGGGCGCTGAGCATTTCTATGGTCAATGCCGCCGATTCACCTCTGGAAGCGGCGTGTGAATTCAGCTTGCCGTTGTTGGCCGGCACCGAAAGCAGCGTCGCCGCAACCAAGAGTTTTATCGCCACCCTCAGCGCCAGCGCGCGGTTGATCGCGCATTGGAAAGAGGACCTCGAATTGCTCGAAGCCGGCACTGCACTGCCGCAAGGTTTGCGCGAAGCGGCGCAGCAGGATTGGCGCCTGGCCATCGACGCATTGCGCGATTGCGAACGGTTGATGGTGATCGGCCGTGGCGCCGGTTTTGCCATCGCCCAGGAAGCCGCGTTGAAGTTCAAGGAAACCTCGGCGATCCAGGCTGAAGCGTTCAGCAGCGCCGAAGTGCGCCACGGCCCAATGGCGTTGATCGGCGAGCAATACCCGCTGCTGGTGTTCGCCCCGCGCGGCGCCGAACAGGCCGGTCTGCTGAGCCTGGCCGCCGACATGCGCCAACGCGGCGCCCGTGTGTTGCTGGCGGCGCCGGATGACGTCAGCGAGCGCGACCTGACCCTGACCCGTGCCGAACATCCGGCGCTTGATCCGATTCTGGCGATTCAGAGTTTCTATGTGATGGCTGCCGGCCTGGCCGTCGCCCGCGGCATGGACCCGGACCAGCCACGGCACCTGAGCAAAGTCACGCGTACTCACTGAATGCTGAATCCATAGAACCAACCTGTGGGAGCAAAGCTTGCTCGCGAAGACGGTATTTCGGTCACAGAAATGCATCGGATTCACCGACGCCATCGCGAGCAAGCTCGGCTCCCACAAAAGCCCAGCTCTTCAAAAGCCCAGCTCCTACAAAAGTGTGAAGCCTACGAAAGCCCAGTGCCTACAAAAGCCCAGCTCCCACAAAAGCACCGCATTTACAGAAAACCAAGTGATCCGAACCGAATTGTTTACTGATGAGACCGAGCCATGCCCGACAACAATAATAAAGAGCTGACCCTCAGCGCCCCGCTCAGCGGCCCGGTGCTCACGCTCGCCAACGTTCCGGACCCGGTGTTCGCCAGTGGCGCGATGGGTGACGGGATCGCCATCGACCCGCTCAACGACACCCTCTACGCCCCGTGCGCCGGTGTGGTTATGCACGTCGCCCGCACGGGTCACGCAATCACCTTGCGCGCCGACAACGGCGCCGAATTGCTCCTGCATTTGGGCCTCGACACTGTCGAGTTGCAGGGCGAAGGTTTCTCGGTGCTGGTCGCCGAAGGTGCGCGCGTCACCAATGGCCAGGCGCTGTTGCGCTATGACGTGGACAAAGTTGCGCTGCAATGCAAAAGCCTGGTCAGCCTGCTGATCCTGACCAACAGCGAAGAATTTCAGGCGCGGCCAATCACCTTGAAATCGGTCAAGGTCGGCGACCCGCTGCTGCACATCGTGCGTCGAGTGGCCCATGGCGTGGCGAGTGAAATCGAGATCAGCGGGATCGAGGTTCACGGGCATATTCGAATCGCCCATCGCGGTGGTTTGCACGCTCGCCCGGCGGCGTTGATTCGGCAGACCGCGCAAGGTTTCCAGAGCAAATCGCAGCTGCATTTCTCCGGCAAATCGGCGTCCTGCGACAGCTTGATCGGGCTGATGAGCCTGGCGATCGGCGAGCAGCAGGAAGTCAAAGTCAGCAGCCACGGTCCGGACGCGGAAGCAGCGTTGCAAGCCTTGCTGCAAGCGCTGTCCACCGCGCTGGCCGAAGACAGCCACGCGGCCGCCGCGCCGACGCCGATTACCGCCCCGCAACGTCCGGCCGAAAAGGGTGTGCTGCACGGCGTTTGCGCCGCGCCGGGCTTGGTCGCCGGGCCGCTGTTTCGGTTGAACGCGATCAGCCTGCCGGTGGACGCCGGCAATCACGATTGCGAGCAGCAACGCCACGCCCTCGATGCCGCGCTGAGCCATGTACGCAGCGATATCGAGCAGACCTTGGCGCTGGCCAGAAAACAGCGAAACAGCGACGAAGAAGCGATTTTCGCCGCGCATCTGGCGTTGCTGGAAGACCCGGCGCTGCTCGACGCTGCCGCGCAATCGATCACCTGCGGCAGCGCCGCGACCCACGCCTGGAGTGCATCCATCGATGCGCAATGCGAGGTGCTGCAACAGCTCGGCAGCCCGTTGCTGGCCGAGCGCGCCAACGATCTGCGCGACCTCAAGCAACGGGTGCTGCGCGCCTTGCTCGGGGAAACCTGGCACTACGAAATCCCCCACGGTGCGATTGTTGCCGCACATGAATTGACCCCGTCCGACTTGCTGCACCTGAGCCAGCAAGGCGTCGGCGGATTGTGCATGGCGGCGGGCGGCGCGACCTCGCACGTGGCGATTCTGGCGCGCGGCAAAGGTCTGCCGTGTCTGGTGGCGCTGGGTTCAGCGCTACTGGAGCAGCGGGAGCAACAACAGGGTCAGTCGGTGGTGCTGGATGCCGACGGCGGGCGCCTAGAACTGACGCCGAGCAGTCAACGCCTGGCCGAAGTGCAGCAAGCGCAACTCGAACATCAGCAACGTCGCGCGTTGCAACAATCGCAAGCGCATGGCAACGCGTTGACCCTCGACGGCGTCCACATCGAAGTCGCGGCGAATGTTGCGTCCAGCGCCGAAGCCGCCGATGCGCTGGCCAATGGCGCCGATGGCGTCGGCCTGCTGCGCACCGAGTTCCTCTTCGTCGATCGCCACACCGCGCCGGACCAGCAGGAACAATGTCAGGCCTATCAAGCCGTGCTCGATGCGATGGGCGACAAACCGGTGATCATCCGCACCATCGACGTCGGCGGCGACAAGCAACTCGACTATCTGCCACTGCCCGCCGAAGCCAACCCGGTGTTGGGCCTGCGCGGTATTCGTCTGGCGCAGGTGCGCCCGGAATTGCTCGATCAACAACTGCGCGCGCTGCTCAGAGTCAGCCCTCTGTCGCGTTGCCGGATCCTCTTGCCGATGGTCACCGAAGTCGACGAGTTGTTGCACATTCGCCAACGCCTCGACGCGCTGTGCGCCGAGCTGCAAGTGAATGAACGGCCCGAGCTCGGCGTGATGATCGAAGTGCCCGCCGCCGCGTTGCTTGCAGAGCAACTGGCCGAACACGCGGACTTCTTGTCGATCGGCACCAACGATTTGTCGCAATACACCTTGGCCATGGACCGCGACCACGCGGGCCTCGCCTCCCGCGTCGATGCCTTGCACCCGGCGCTGCTGCGTCTGATCGCGCAAACCTGCGCCGGCGCGGCGGTGCATCAGCGTTGGGTCGGGGTGTGCGGCGCGCTCGCGTCCGATCCGCTGGCTACGCCGGTGTTGATCGGTCTGGGGGTGCGCGAGTTGTCGGTGAGCCCGGTGCAGATCGGTGAAATCAAGGACCGCGTGCGCCACCTCGACGCGAGCGCATGCCAACGCCTCAGCCGTGACCTGCTGAAGTTGCGCAGCGCGGCGGCGGTGCGTCAGGCCTGCCAGCAACATTGGCCCCTGAGCTGAACAACAAAAAGAATCCACGGAGAACCGCCATGTACCAATACTTTATCGAAGGCTTGCAACGCCTCGGCCGTGCGCTGATGTTGCCGATTGCAATCCTGCCAATCGCCGGGCTGTTGCTGCGCCTGGGCGACACCGATCTGCTGAACATCGCGATCATCCATGACGCCGGCCAAGTGATTTTCGCCAACCTGGCGATGATCTTTGCCATCGGCATCGCCGTCGGGTTCGCCAAGGACAACAACGGCACCGCAGGCCTGGCCGGGGTGATCGGGTATCTGGTGATGATCTCCACGCTGAAGGTGCTGGACGCGAGCATCAACATGGGCATGCTCGCCGGGATCGTCAGCGGTTTGATGGCCGGTGCGCTGTACAACCGTTTCAAGGACATCAAGTTGCCGGAGTACCTGGCGTTCTTCGGCGGCCGGCGTTTTGTGCCGATTGCAACCGGGTTCGCCGCCGTCGGTTTGGGTGTGGTGTTCGGCTACATCTGGCCGCCGATCCAGCAAGGCATCAACAGCTTCGGCGCGTTGATGATGGAAAGTGGCAGCTTCGGCGCGTTCGTGTTCGGCGTGTTCAACCGCTTGCTGATCGTCACCGGCCTGCACCACATCCTCAACAACATGGCGTGGTTCATCTTCGGCAGCTTCACCGACCCGGCCACCGGCGCCGTGGTCACGGGCGACCTGTCGCGCTACTTTGCCGGCGACCCGAAGGGCGGCCAGTTCATGACCGGGATGTTCCCGATGATGATCTTCGGCCTGCCCGCCGCGTGCCTGGCGATGTACCGCAACGCCTTGCCGGAACGCCGCAAAGTCATGGGCGGGATTTTCCTGTCGATGGCCCTGACCTCGTTTTTGACCGGGGTGACCGAGCCGATCGAATTCGCTTTCATGTTCCTCGCACCGATGCTGTACCTGCTGCACGCGCTGCTGACCGGGTTGTCGATGGCGGTGACCAACCTGCTCGACATTCATCTCGGGTTTACCTTCTCCGGCGGTTTCATCGACATGATTCTTGGCTGGGGCAAGTCCACCAATGGCTGGCTGGTGATACCGGTCGGGCTGGCTTACGCGGTGATCTACTACGTGGTGTTCGACTTCTGTATCCGCCGCTTCAATCTGAAGACGCCGGGCCGTGAAGACGTGGCGTCTGCCGAGAAAGTCCAGATCGCCGAAAATCAGCGCGCCGGGGCATACATCCAGGCCTTGGGCGGCGCGGCCAACCTGATCACGGTCGGCGCGTGCACCACGCGGTTGCGGCTGGACATGGTTGATCGCAACCTGGCCAACGATGCCGAACTGAAAGCCTTGGGCGCGATGGCGGTCGTGCGGCCGGGCAAGGGCGGCAGTTTGCAAGTGGTGGTCGGACCGATGGCGGACAGCATCGCCGATGAGATTCGCCTGGCGATGCCGGCGCTTGGCCGCGCAGTCATCACCGCGCCGGTCGCCGCGGTCGAAACGGCGAAACCGCTGGCACTGCCCGAAGCACAGCAATGGCTGAAGGCGCTGGGCGGTGGCGACAATGTGCTGCAAATGGACTGCATCGCCATGACGCGGATTCGCCTGCAACTGGCGGACGGCGAGGCATTGTCCGAAGGCCAGTTGCAAGCGCTGGGTTGCCAAGGCGTCAGCCCATTGGGCGGCGGCGTCTGGCACTTGTTGATCGGCGATAAAGCGCCAAGTTTGAGCGGCGCCCTGCAGGCACTGGTCAACCGTAACGAGGTCAGCGCGAAAGTCTGATGCCACGCAAAAAGCGATAACTATCTACCACCACCGCCGCGCTCGCTCACTCCATGCTGATGGTTATCCCACCCGCATGGAGCGAGCCGATGAGCACTTCAGGAACACCCCCACCTGCGCCGTCCTTTGAAGAAATCAAAGGTTATCTGAATCAGATCGGCCAGCACTTGCTCAAGACTGATAAACCGCTGAGCCCGCAACACCGGCCTTCTGCCGAGCAGGTGTATCTGGATCGCCTGAACGGGATTCTGCAGGTGCATCGAGAGCAATTTCTGCGCAAGTGCCGCACGCATTATCAGGCGCTGGAGCACAGCGACTTGCAGAGCGACGCAGGTAAAACCCTGTTGGCCACGCTCAAAATCACGCTGAACGAACAGCTGTCGGACCTGGACCTGCGCGAAGTCATCGATGGCAAACCGGCCAAAAGCTACATGACCTTTGACGCTGGTTTCACCGCCATTGGCCACGAGGCGCGACTGGCGATTCAGGACCGTTTGCTGCATCCGCAAGCCGCCAATCTGCTGGACCGCTTGACCCTCGGCGCGGAACTGCGCCCGGGTCTGTATGCCGTCCAGTTCGACTACCAATCACAAACTGTGGAACTGGCCGGCGCCTTCGTCGTCACCGAGAAAAACACCCCGACGGTGAGCGATCCGCTGGACCCGCAGAGCGTCGGCCAGGTGCTGCTGTTCACGCTTTCCAGAGGCATCGAAGCCTTCGATTCCCTTAGCGAACTCAATACGCATTTGCTGCAAAGCATGGATCACGCCACCGGCCGCGACGAATTCCTGCAGCGCCTGCCAACGCGTTATCAAGCCTTGAGTGCCGGCGGGATCTGGCCATTGCAGTTATCGCCGATCAACAATCAGCCATTGTTTGAACACCTCTACGACAAGCTGCTCGACAAGCGCAGCAAGGACATCGAACGCGCCTTGAGTCTTGAAGACAATCCGCAGCACGACTCGGCGCAATTGCTCGGCGCCCTCGACCGGGCGATCACCGCCGCCCTGCCCGACCTCAGCGCGCGCCGCGAATTACACGCCCAGGCCCTGCTCGAACGCAGCCTGCGGCACAGCGCCCCCGACTGGTATCGCAGCGCCAATGAAGCGCGGCGCACAGAGTTGGCGCTGCACTCGCGCGGCTATCATCAGGCCCGGCAAAAACTCCTCGAGCTGCTCGGCCCCGCGACAAGTGCGCAAACCCTGGCGCAGCAGCAATGGCTTGAACGCTTGAGTGATGACTTGCAGATTGATGATCTACAGCCTGAACACCTGCACGTCATCACTCGGCGTTATGTCGCCGGTTTTGGTGTGTTTGAGCACTCGCGAAACCTGATCGAAATGGCCCTGCGCGGCGCGCACATCGGCGACGAATTGCCCGGATCGGATTTCCTCCTAAACAGCACCATTACCCATCGCGATCAGCCATTGCAGGCAGCGCACAGCGACCTGACCCCGGTGTGGCTTGCGGAACAATTGAAGACTCTGCAACCGCGTGTCGATTTTGCTTATGTGCAGACGCAAATGCATGCCCGCGTGCAAGTTCGGCAGGCGATCGAGGAAATGCTCGACAAGCGCATCAAGGCGCTGGCCTATACCGCGTTTCTGCAGGGCCATTTGCTTCAGGGCGACCTCGAACTGATCCAGCGCCTGCGCGCGGGCGCCGCTACACAATTGAGCGCTGGCACACTTGCGCTGCATGGCGCACAACTTCAGGACCTGTGGCTGCTGCGTGAGCATGATGAAAACGGCGACATGAAGCGCCTGTTGCTGTGCAGCCCGGAAGCACCACAAGGCGCCTGTTTCCAAGCCTTCGACAGCGAGACCGCGTGCCAGCAACACATTTTGGGTTGGGCTCGGGACAACGCTGCCACGCGCATGACCGACTACCTGATCAAACGACTGCCCCTGCGCTTTCGCCACACCATGCGCCAGTTTCTCGCAGGCCTGAACTTCAAAGCGGCCGACCACGAGTACCAGGAAGTCGCGTTGAATTACGTTGGCAGTCATAGCGATTGCCTGAAGGCGATGGCGGAGCATGTGTTGGCGACGCGGGTCGACGATCATGAATTCGCCACGCCGTTGTGGTATCGCTCGGCCTCAGCCGCGCAGCGGAAAAAACTCACCACGCATACCGAAGAAGCCGAAGGCATGTTGCGAGGCTTCAACGACCATGCTTCGTCACAAAGCCGCTTTCCAAGCTTCGAGACTTATCTGCATGAGCAGGCAAAAAAGCGTCTGAATGAGCTGTTGCAGCGCCCCGCCAACGATGTCGACCCCGACACGGTGTGGGCCTTTTCGCCGCCGGCGATTGTCGGTAACTGGACCCCGCCGCCGCTGACTTACACCCAGTTGTATCGCGACGGTTATGCCGATGGTGTGGGGTTTCTCGATGAAAAATTCGCGCGCTCGGCGCAGTTCAAAGGTCCGCCGGGCATCGAGCTGAGCCTGCTCACCGCGCAAAAAGTCGCGCGTTCGGTCACCGGTGTGTGGATCGGTCAGCGCTACATCGACAAAGTCCGCAGTGAATTGCAGAGCCCCGAAAGCCCCGGTTTTGCCCTGCGGCGCAACACCACGCTGGCGATTACTCAGCGGCAGATGTCCGCCGCCGCGCTCGAATGTCACCTGCAAGGGCACATCACCAGCGTCGATCTGCAATGGCTGGAGTCGAGCATTGCCAGCCTCGGCGAGACCTCCGCGGCAACGCGCAGCACCTACGCCATCCATCGTTTGATGATCGATGGCGAATGGGTCATCGACACTTTTCTGTTCAGCCATGGCGACAATCCCGTGCTGCTCTACACGCCCCACGCGCCCGACGGCATCAGTTTTCGCGAGGCGCGGTTGTTCAATTACCTGCTCAAACAACAGCCCGGCATGATCGCCTACCTCACTGAACGTGTCGGCGTGCAAGCGCAGGTGCGGGTCCGCACGTTCCTGCAAGAAGCCCAACGGCAATTGCCCGATCAGTTGAATACAACCACGCTCAGCCCGGCGCGCTACGACTCGACTCGTAACGTTGCGCCAGTGCCGGACCTGCGTTAGGCGCTGTACAGCATGAAGCTGCAGCGCAAGATCGACGACGTCAACGCGACCACCGTCAATCGCAGCCAAATGATCAGCGAGATCGTCTGGAGTTGCGTCGAATGGGTCAGCGCGATTGCCACCGCACCTTTCCCTATCCTCAGTCTGAGCACCGGCCTGCTGCTGGCGTTCAAGGACGCCATGCTCGCGCTGCACGCTTACAACCAGGGCGATACTTCGGCGGCGCTTGAGCATTTCGCCGGTTATCTGCTCAACAGCGCCGGCGCCTTGTTCACCGATCTGCGCCCGGCCCTGCGTTCACTCAAACCCATTGGTCGAACACCGCGCCGGGTTGCTGCCGGTGCAGCGCACAACAGAGCGATGGATTTGATCAGACGTATGGAGCCTGAGGCCCGTACCTCGCTGGATCTGCGTCCGGTGTTTTTCGAAGGTCGGCCGCTTTGGGCACCGAAGACACCTGATGCGATCGGTCGTTACTTGCTGTATCGCCTCGATGCTCATGGCAATTGGCTGTCCACCGGCCGCCTGGCCACCCTGAATGCCGAGGGCAACCTGGTGCGCAGCGGCGTTTCGGGCGGTGCGCCCAAATATGAAACCGTGCAGGAAACACCAGGGCCGCACACCGATTACGGCGTACCGGCGAAACACCGGGTGCGCATTGAACAAGTTCTCGATCCGCAAATGAGGGAGCGATTGCTGACCTGGGGCGATCAGGTGGATTTGCCCCTGTTGACACTGGAAAGCGCTGCCGACGAACTAAAACTTCCGCGCATTGCGTACCTTCAACAATCCCGACGCTTGACGGACCATGCCAAGCAGTTCTTCGACAACCTCGCGCCACTGCCGGTGCGCCCCGACGTCCCGGCGATCGAAGCGACCTCCTTGACAGAGTTGATCGAAAGCGAAGCCTTTGCCGGCAATAAAAGCCTGATCATCGGTGCCGTGCCGGGCTCGATCGCCAGTAAAAAAGCCCTGATCGCCAACATGGATGCGCTGCTCGACAAGGGCTTCAAGCACTTGTACCTGGAGTACTTGCCGGGTGATGTTTTCCACCTGAAACTGCAAAAGCTCAACAGCGGTAAATCCTGGCAACACATCGAAACACACCTGAAGGCGATAGACCGCTCGTTCAAATTCCCCTCCGGCGCCGACTATTCCTATCTCGCGCTGGTGCGCAAGGCCAGAGAAAAAGGCCTGAAGATTCACGCACTCGACGCCTCGACCTCTTATCAACTGGACGATGTTTTGCTCATGCGTAAAGCCTCGCCGACCGTGCCTCGGGACAACCGCGTGAGGAATTTCTATTCCCACCAGGTGATCACCGCAGACGTCGCCGAAGTGCCGGGCGAGCGCTGGATTGCGTTGGTCGAACAATCGCGTCTGCGCACCTTCAAGGAAACGCCCGGCCTCGCCGATTTGCATGACGCGGTTGCGTTGCGCATCGAAGACGTCGGCGTCGATCAACCGGTGGGCATTCGCGTCGATGTCGCAGGTTCGATACCGGGTGATGCGCTGGCCAAAGCCGATTACTGCATGACTTTGCGCACCCCCTACAAAGCACCCGCATCAGCCACCAGGGCCGTCGCCGCGCCGGAACCGGCATTACAGCATTTCAGCGAGTTCGATATTTCACCTTCTTTCAAGGAACAAGTTGTCCGCCTCGCCAATGAGCCGCACGGCCTCGACACCCGTTTCGCTCCGGTCAACCCGGTTAACCCGGTTAACCAGGAACCGTTCTTTGAATTTGTCCGACTGCGCTCCAGCCTGAGGACCAGGGCCGAACAGTTTTTTACCGACTATGTGCCGCCACCCCGACCAACGCTGCCGCAAATAACCGCGAGTACCACGGCGGAAGCGTTTCTGAAGCAAATCGGCGATAGCGCTTTGCCGGGGCTGGTCATCGGCGAGGCCCATGTGCACGAATCAAGCAAGGCACTGCTCAGAACGCAGATGAAAAAGATCAAACAAGCGGGGTTCAAGACGCTGTACGTCGAACACTTACTGACGGATCTGCATCAGGCCGAACTCGATATTTTCCATCAGAGCCAACACCTGCCGAGTGGACTCAAGATTTACCTGAAAAACCAGGATTCGGGCCACATGGGCCCGTTCTACGACGGGCCCAATACCTACTCGCAAGTGGTCCAGGCCGCCGGCAAGTATGGCATCCGCGTCCGGGCGCTCGACTGCACGGCCAGTTATCACCTCAAGGGGCTGGGCGATCGCGATGTCTCGCGCAACTCGATGTTCAGCTACTTCGCCGCACAGGTGATTCAGGCCGATCAATTGGCCCAGGGGCCGCACAAATGGATCGCGTTGGTTGGCAGTGCTCACAGCAATAACAACCTCGGTGTACCGGGGCTGGCGGAAATGCTTGGCGCCGTCAGTCTGAACGTCAGGGATACCGCGCCGACGCTGTCGCGAAGCATTCATCGCGGTTTCTGGGAAACCGACCCGACGACGTTTGCTTCAAGTGCTTTACGCAGCGATTTCAAGATTGACGTGGGTACCGCGGGGATGCCGATTCCGCCGCCGTTCGTGCCTCTCGACCGGTCGAAATTGACGCAGGCCGGGCATTTCCTGGTCGAACGCCCATCGACTGCCCAGACCAATCTGCTGCACCGCTCCAGCACCGGGGACATCGTCTCGACACCGATCCAGATCAACGACAACGGGCTGTTTTTCATTGATCGCTGGGGCAAGAAACAGCAGACCTTCAAATACCTCAATCAGCTGATTCAGATGCTGCAGAGTGAGGTCAATCTGACGCCCGCGCCGTAAGCTGGCCGAACCGGCCGCCCCTAGCAGGAGCAGATTTTCGCCGGCAACAAAAAACCCGCTGATTCGCATCAGCGGGTTTTCAGTTCAAGCGGTGCGAAGATCAGAAATCTTCCAACTGCCACACTTCATAAGCCGGCGTCTCGTAGGGATGGCTGAGTTTCAGCGCGGCCACCACAGCCACGATCAACTCATCCGCCACCACCAACTCGACTTTCCATTCCTCAACCTGTTCGACCTGCCCCGTTTCGCCAATAAACGGCTGACTGCCATCCAGAGGGCGAAACTGGCCGAGGCCCGACACTTGCCACGCGCAATGATCATAAGCACCGATTCGCCCGCCACCGGCAGCGAATACGGCGCTTTTGACCTGTTCCACATGACTGGCCGGAACGAAAAAGCAGAGCTTATACACAGTGCTTAGTTAACCCACACGCGAGCGTTACGGAACATACGCATCCAAGGTGCGTCTTCGTTCCAGTCTTCCGAACGCCACGAGTTCTGCACAGCGCGGAACACCCGTTCCGGGTGCGGCATCATGATCGTCACGCGACCGTCGCGGCTGGTCAAACCGGTGATCCCGCGCGGCGAGCCGTTCGGGTTGGCCGGGTACTTTTCCGTGACCTTGCCGTGGTTGTCGACGAAGCGCATCGCCACGCAACCCGACAGATCGGCTTCAAGCAACGCTTCTTCGCTGGCGAACTCGGCATGACCTTCACCGTGCGCGATGGCGATCGGCATGCGCGAACCGGCCATGCCCTGCAGGAAGATCGAGTTCGACTCCTGGACCTGAACCATCGCCACACGCGCTTCGAACTGCTCGGAACGGTTGCGCACGAAGTGCGGCCAGAACTCGCTGCCCGGGATCAGCTCGTGCAGGTTGGACATCATCTGGCAACCGTTGCACACGCCGAGGGTGAAGCTGTCGTTACGTTCGAAGAAACCCTGGAACGCATCGCGGGCGCGGCTGTTGAACAGTGCCGATTTGGCCCAGCCTTCGCCGGCGCCGAGGACGTCGCCGTAGGAGAAACCGCCGCAAGCGACCAGACCTTTGAACTCGTTCAGGTCGACACGGCCGGCCAGAATGTCGCTCATGTGCACGTCGATCGCGTTGAAACCGGCGCGGTCGAAGGCTGCCGCCATTTCCACCTGACCGTTGACGCCCTGCTCACGCAGTACGGCAACCTGTGGGCGAATGTTTTTCTTGATGTACGGCGCGGCGACGTCGTGGTTGACGTCGTAGCTGAGCTTGACGCTCAGGCCCGGGTTGTCTTCTTCCAGCAGCACGTCGAACTCTTGTTCGGCGCAGTCGGCGTTGTCACGCAGACGCTGGATCTGGTAGCTGGTTTCTGCCCACTGACGTTGCAGCAGACGACGCTGGCCTTCAAAGATGGTTTCGCCGTTGAAGGTGATGTTGATCTGGCCGTTGTTCATCGGCTGACCGATCACCGACACGCAGTCGCCCAGACCGGCGGCGCTGAACTGCGCGAGGATATCCGGCGTGGCGTCCTGACGAACCTGGATGACTGCACCGAGTTCTTCGTTGAACAGAATGGCGGCGATGTCGGCGGAAGTTTCCGCCAGACCGTCGAGGTTCAGGCTCAGACCGCAATGACCGGCAAAGGCCATTTCCACGGTGCTGGTCAGCAGACCGCCGTCGGAACGGTCGTGGTACGCCAGCAAGTGACCGTCGGCATTGAGGCCCTGGATCACCGCGAAGAAGGCTTTGAGGTCTTCGGCGTCGTCAACGTCCGGCGCTTGCGAGCCGAGCTTGCCGTGAACCTGGGCGAGAATCGAGGCGCCCATGCGGTTCTGGCCACGGCCCAGATCGATCAGGATCAGGTCGGTGGTGCCCTTGTCCATGCGCAGTTCCGGCGTCAGGGTCTGACGGATGTCAGCGACAGGCGCGAAACCGGTGACGATCAGCGACATCGGCGAGGTGACGGTTTTGTCGACGCCTTCATCGTTCCAGCGCGTGGCCATGGACATCGAGTCCTTGCCCACCGGAATGGTAATGCCCAGGTCCGGGCACAGTTCCATGCCGACCGCTTTCACGGTGTCGTACAGACGCGCGTCTTCGCCCGGGTGGCCGGCGGCGGACATCCAGTTCGCCGACAGTTTGATGTCGGAGATCTTGTTGATGCGCGACGCGGCGATGTTGGTCAGGGTTTCGCCGATGGCCATGCGGCCCGACGCCGGAGCGTCCAGCAGTGCCAGCGGAGTACGCTCGCCCATGGCCATGGCTTCACCGGTGTAAACGTCGAAGCTGGTGGCGGTGACGGCAACGTCAGCCACCGGCACCTGCCACGGGCCGACCATTTGGTCACGGGCCACGAGACCAGTGATGGTGCGGTCGCCGATGGTGATCAGGAAGCTTTTGCTAGCCACGGCCGGGTGATGCAGAACGCGCTCGACGCAGTCTGCGATTTCCAGCGTGCTTGGATCGAAATCGTCGCCCAATTCGTTTTCACGAACGGCCGAACGGTGCATGCGCGGGGCTTTGCCCAGCAGCACTTCGAGCGGCATGTCCACCGGGCTGTTGCCGAAGTGGCTGTCGGTAACGGTCAGTTGCGGCTCGGCAGTGGCTTCGCCGACCACGGCAAACGGGCAACGCTCGCGCTCGCAGATCGCCTGGAAGCGCTCGAAGTCGGACGGGCCGACCGCCAGAACGTAGCGTTCCTGAGATTCGTTACTCCAGATTTCGTGCGGGGCCATGCCCGGCTCGTCATTTGGAATATTGCGCAGTTCGAAGCGACCGCCACGGTTGCCGTCGTTGACCAGTTCCGGGAAGGCGTTGGATAGACCGCCCGCGCCGACGTCGTGGATGAAGCTGATCGGGTTGTGCTCACCCAACTGCCAGCAACGGTCGATGACTTCCTGGCAGCGACGTTCCATTTCCGGGTTTTCGCGCTGTACCGAAGCGAAGTCGAGGTCAGCCGAGCTGGTGCCGGTGGCCATCGAGGAAGCCGCGCCGCCGCCCAGACCGATCAACATCGCCGGGCCGCCGAGCACGATCAGCTTCGAGCCAACGATGATTTCGCCTTTCTGTACGTGTTCGGCACGGATGTTACCCATGCCGCCGGCCAGCATGATCGGCTTGTGGTAACCGCGAACTTCGTCGCCACGCGGGGTGGTGATCGACTGTTCGAAGGTACGGAAGTAACCGGTCAGGGCTGGACGGCCGAATTCGTTGTTGAACGCG
Organism: Pseudomonas sp. 43NM1; assembly: GCF_002836905.1. Classification (NCBI taxonomy): domain Bacteria; kingdom Pseudomonadati; phylum Pseudomonadota; class Gammaproteobacteria; order Pseudomonadales; family Pseudomonadaceae; genus Pseudomonas; species Pseudomonas sp. 43NM1. Next base: position 23,164 of record NZ_MKGS01000159.1, read on the forward strand.
GCGCCACCGAGTGGGCCTTCGATCATGATGTCCAGCGCGGTAACGATGCGCTCGGGTTTGCCGTAAGGCACTTCCCACGGCTGCTCGAAACCCGGAATCTGCAGGTTGGACACGGTGAAACCGGTGAGGCCAGCCTTTGGCTTGGCGCCGCGACCGGTTGCACCTTCGTCGCGAATCTCCCCGCCACTGCCGGTCGATGCGCCGGGGAACGGGGCAATCGCAGTCGGGTGGTTGTGCGTTTCGACTTTCATCAGGATGTGCACCGGTTCCTGCACCGCGCCGTACTGGCGGGTCTCAGGGTCCGGGAAGAAACGGCCGGCAACGTTGCCGACGATCACCGAGGCGTTGTCCTTATAAGCCGACAAAACACCTTCGCTGTGCATTACGTAGGTGTTCTTGATCATGCCGAACAGGCTTTTTTCCTGGCTCTGGCCGTCGATGTCCCAACTGGCGTTGAAGATCTTGTGACGGCAGTGCTCGGAGTTGGCCTGGGCGAACATCATCAATTCGATGTCGTGCGGGTTGCGCTTGAGGCCGATGAAGGCGTTGACCAGGTAATCGATCTCGTCTTCAGCGAGGGCCAGGCCCAGCTCGGTGTTGGCTTTTTCCAGCGCGGCGCGGCCGCCACCCAACACGTCGATCGCGGTCAGCGGTTTCGGCTCGGCATGGCTGAACAGGCCGGCGGCCTGTTCGAGGTTGCCGAGGACGATCTGGGTCATGCGGTCGTGCAGCACATCGGCGATCAGCTGGGCTTCGGCGTCGCTGAACTGGCCGGCCACGTAGAACGCGATGCCGCGCTCCAGGCGCTGGATCTTGCTCAGGCCGCAGTTGCGAGCGATGTCGCTGGCCTTGCTCGACCATGGCGAAATAGTGCCGAAACGCGGCAACACCAGGAACAGACGGCCGGTCGGTTCTTGCACCGGGACACTTGGGCCGTACTTCAGAAGGCGCGCAAGCACCTGCTGTTCGTCGCCGGTCAGGTCACCGGTAACTTCGGCGAAGTGAGCGAATTCAGCATACAAGCCGCTGACAGCCGAAACTTTCTGGCTCAGTTGCTCAAGGAGTTTGCTGTGGCGAAAGGCAGAAAGGGCAGGAGCGCCGCGCAGGATCAACATCTTCGGGACAGCCTCGGGAAGGGGTGTGCTTTGAGGCCGTGCATTCTAGCCTAAACCGTCCGCGACATCACCCGAAACGGTACGCGCGGCCGTACCCGAACGTCGGGGCGGTTGACTGCGCCGGCAAACGGCACAAATCGGCGCTTATTTTTTCTGTGACAAAATGCGCTACACGCCCATTCCTGCGGGCTCGCGAGCAGTTTTTCGGCGCCTAGCAGACAAGCCCTGCGCTGTCGAGATATGGCGGCCGTGGTCCTTTGCGTATACTGCGCAGATGTTTTCCCCAACGGCTTTGCGTCCGCGGTACGCCAAATGGCTGATCGCAACCGGACTCTTCCTGATGCTCAGTGGCTGTGTTGATAAACCCAACACGCTGGAGCGCGTAAAGGAGGACGGTGTGCTGCGGGTGGTTACCCGCAACAGCCCCGCCACTTACTTCCAGGATCGTAACGGTGAAACCGGCTTCGAATACGAGCTGGTGAAGCGCTTTGCCGAAGATCTGGGGGTCGAACTGAAAATCGAGACCGCCGACAACCTCGACGACTTGTTCACTCAAGTCGGCAAGCCGAACGGCCCGGTACTCGCGGCGGCCGGCCTGGTCAGCAGCGAACAGCGCAAAAAGCAGGTGCGCTTCTCCCACTCCTACCTCGAAGTCACCCCGCAGGTGATCTACCGCAACGGCCAGTCGCGGCCGACGGATGCTGGCGATCTGGTCGGCAAGAAGATCATGGTGCTCAAGGGCAGCACCCACGCCGAGCAACTGGCGGAGCTGAAAAAGAAATATCCCGGCATTGAATACGAAGAGTCCGACGCGGTTGAAGTGGTCGACCTGCTGCGCATGGTCGATGAAGGGCAGATTGACCTGACGCTGGTCGATTCCAATGAAGTGGCGATGAACCAGGTCTACTTCCCGAAGATTCAGGTGGCCTTCGACCTCGGTGACGCAAGCAACCAGAGCTGGGCCGTGGCGCCCGGCGAAGACAACAGCCTGCTCAACGAGATCAACGCCTACCTCGACAAGGTGCAGAAAAACGGCACCCTGCAACGCCTGAAGGACCGTTATTACGGGCACGTCGATGTCCTCGGCTACATGGGCGCCACCACGTTCGCCCAGCATCTGCAGCAACGCCTGCCGAAGTACGAACAGCATTTCAAGAATTACGCGAAGAAAGAGAAAGTCGATTGGCGCCTGTTGGCGGCGGTCGGTTATCAGGAATCGTTATGGCAAGCGGCAGTCACCTCGAAAACCGGCGTGCGCGGCTTGATGATGCTGACCCAAAACACAGCGCAAGCGATGGGCGTGTCGAATCGCCTCGATCCAAAGCAAAGCATCATGGGCGGCGCCAAGTACCTGGCTTACATGAAGGACCAACTGGACGATTCGATCCAGGAACCGGACCGCACCTGGTTTGCCCTGGCGGCTTATAACGTCGGCAGCGGTCACCTGGATGACGCGCGCAAACTGGCGGCGAAGGAAGGTTTGAACCCGGACAAATGGCTGGACGTGAAGAAGATTCTGCCGCGCCTGTCGGAGAAGAAGTGGTACAGCAAAACCCGCTACGGCTACGCGCGCGGCGGCGAACCGGTGCATTTTGTGGCGAACATCCGCCGCTATTACGACATCCTGACCTGGGTCACGCAGCCGCAGCTTGAAGGTGATCAGGTGGCGGAAGGCAACCTGCACGTGCCGGGGATCGACAAGACCAAGCCGAATCAGGAAACCCCGCCGCTCTAAAGCCGTACACCCATCAAAACTGTGGGAGCGAGCTTGCTCGCGATAGCCGTCTGACAGCCACCAATTATGGTGACTGACTGGGCCTCATCGCGAGCAAGCTCGCTCCCACAATTGTTTTGTGTGCGGTTTAAGCTTTTGCGGCGGCCGCGAGGATCAGCGCTTTCATCTCGGCAACAGCTGACTTGAACCCGACAAACAAAGCATGCGCCACCAACGCGTGGCCGATGTTCAGTTCGTTGATGCCTTTGATCGCTGCCACGGCTTCGACGTTGTGATAATGCAACCCGTGGCCAGCGTTGACGATCAGTCCCTGGGCCAGACCAAACGCGACACCATCGGCCACACGCTGCAATTCTTCCGCGACATCGGTTGGCGTTTCGGCATCGGCATAACGGCCAGTGTGCAGCTCGATGGCCGGCGCACCGACACGCTTCGACGCCGCAATCTGCCGCTCATCGGCATCGATGAACAGCGACACTTCGCAACCAATCTTCGCCAGGCGATCCACCGCAGCCTTGATCCGCGCTTCCTGCCCCGCCACATCCAGCCCACCCTCGGTGGTCAGTTCCTGACGGGTTTCCGGCACCAGGCAAATGTGCGCCGGGCGGATGCGCTCGGCGAACGCCAGCATTTCTTCGGTGACGCCCATTTCGAAATTCATGCGGGTTTGCAGCACATCCTTGAGCAGCAATACGTCGCGCTCCTGAATGTGCCGACGGTCTTCACGCAAATGCACAGTGATGCCATCGGCGCCCGCCTCTTCCGCGTCCAGCGCTGCTTTGACCGGGTCCGGGTAACGCGTGCCGCGGGCCTGACGCAGGGTGGCGACGTGGTCGATGTTGACGCCAAGAAGAATGCGATTGCTGGTGGTCACGGAAGCGCTCCTGAATTTAAAGATTCGGCGCACAGCATACGGGGAGACTACGGCTTGCGAAACAGTTCGCGACTGACCAGGGGACGACCGCCCAAATGCACCGCGAGTGCCTGACGCATCAGGCGCTTGGCGGCGGACAAGGCGCCGGGGGCGGTCCAGTCAGCCTCGGACATGGCGAGCAATTCGGTGCCGTTGAACAGGCCGGGTTGCAGCAGATAAACCCGCTCCAGCCCCGCATCCACCTGCAAGCGATAGAGCCCGTCGGGCGCAACCGCGTCGCCGTGGATGTCGGTGCTCAGGGCGAAGCCGTAACCGAGATCATCGAGCAAGCGCCATTCGAACGAACGCAGCAGCGGCTCCAGCGGCCGACCTTCGGCCAACGCGAGCAACGTCGCCGCGTAGTGATCAAACACGCCGGGGTGCGGGTCTTCGGACGGCAATAGGCGAATCAGCAGTTCATTGAGGTAGAGCCCGCTGAACAGCGCTTCGCCGTTGAGCCAGGTGGAAATACCGGCGCTTTCCATGCGCCCGACATTCTTCAGCTCGCCGCGCCCGCGAAACTCGACTTCCAGCGGCACGAAAGGCCGCGCCAACGTCCCGGCCTTGCCCCGCGCACTGCGCAACACCGCCCGCAGCCGACCTTGCGGCGTAAGGAAATCCACCAGCGCACTGCTTTCGCGGTAGGCGCGGGAGTGGAGCACGTAGGCGAGTTGGCCGATGGGTGGGGTTTGAGACATGGAAGTCAGTTTCTCAATGAGTCAGCACAGATTTATAAACCACCCAAAACCAATGTGGGAGCGAGCTTGCTCGCGATTGCGGTCCGTCAGTCAACATGGCTGTTGAATGTCAGGCCCTCATCGCGAGCAAGCTCGCTCCCACAGGGGATCTACGGTGTAGCGCAGACCCGTTTTACAAATCGCCATAACCCAGCGAACGCAGAGCGCGCTCGTCGTCGGACCAGCCACCTTTCACTTTCACCCAGAGGTTGAGCATGATCTTGGAGTCGAACAGCAGCTCCATGTCCTTGCGCGCTTCGGTGCCGATGCGTTTGATGCGCTCGCCCTTGTCGCCAATGATGATCTTCTTCTGGCCGTCACGTTCGACGAGGATCAGTGCATGAATGTGCAGGGTTTTGCCCTGCTGCTTGAACTCTTCGATTTCGACGGTGATCTGGTACGGCAGCTCGGCGCCCATCTGGCGCATGATTTTCTCGCGTACCAGCTCGGCGGCGAGGAAGCGGCTGCTGCGGTCGGTGATCTGGTCTTCCGGGAAGAAATGCTCGTTCTCCGGCAGATAACCGGCGATCACCCGCTCCAGCGCTTCGAGGTTGTGCCCGTGCTGGGCCGAGATCGGCATGATCTGCGCGTTCGGCAGCTGTTCCTGCAACCAGCTCAGGTGCGGCATCAGCTCGGCTTTGTCTTCGATGCGGTCGGTCTTGTTCAGCGCGACGATCAACGGGCCGGTCACGTACTGGACGCGTTCGAGCACCATCTGGTCTTCGTCGGTCCACTTGGTGCGGTCAACCACGAAGATCACCACGTCGACGTCTTTCAACGCAGCCGAAGCGGTCTTGTTCATGTAGCGGTTCAGCGCTTTCTCGCCACCCTTGTGCATGCCCGGGGTATCGACGTAGACGGCCTGAACGGCGCCTTCGGTCTTGATGCCCAGCATGTTGTGACGAGTGGTTTGCGGCTTGCGCGAGGTGATCGCCAGCTTCTGACCCAGGATATGGTTCAGCAGCGTGGACTTGCCCACGTTGGGACGGCCGACGATGGCAACATAGCCACAGCGAGTTGCAGTTGTATCAGTCATTGCCATTCTCCACACCCAGGGCAATCAGTGCTGCGGCGGCCGCTACCTGTTCGGCAATACGACGACTCACACCCTGACCTCGGCTTTTTTCATTCAGTAAGGTGATTTCGCATTCGACGAAGAAAACTCGGCAATGCGGCTCACCCTGGATATCCACCACTTCGTAACGTGGCAGCTCACAGCCCCGCGATTGCAGGAATTCCTGCAGACGGGTTTTTGGATCTTTGTTGGTGTCGACCAGGGTCAGCCCCTCGAATTCACCGGTCAGCCAGGCCAGCACGCGCTCGCGCGCCATGTCCATGCCGGCGTCCAGGTAGATCGCACCGATCAGCGCTTCGAGGGCATCGGCCAGAATCGATTCGCGACGGAAACCGCCACTTTTCAATTCACCCGAACCCAGGCGCAGGTAGTCGCCCAGATCAAACCCACGGGCCAGTACGGCCAGAGTCTCACCTTTCACCAGGCGCGCGCGCAAACGCGACAACTGGCCTTCGCGCGCCAGCGGGAAGCGATCGAACAGCGCCTCGCCCGCGACGAAGTTGAGGATGGCATCACCGAGGAATTCCAGGCGTTCATTGTTACGCCCGGCAAAACTACGGTGAGTCAGGGCCAGAATCATCAGTTCCTGGTCCTTGAAGGTGTAGCCGAGCTGACGCTCTAGACGACTTAAGGAGGCGCTCACGGTTTACCCACGCTGAGTTCGTGGATGGATTCCACCGCCATCGCCGTGATGCGGCGCAGGCCTGGGACAATTAACGCTGTGTTCAAAAATTACGTCCTGAATATCAGTGTTTTCATGCTGCTGGCGCCGATTGTGGCGGCTCCAGAAATGCATTCGGCGCTGTGTTCAACAGCGCCGTGGAGTGATTACTTGATCAGGCCAACCCGCGAGAAATTCGGCAGGTGGCTGAGTTTGGGTTCTGGCCAGCTCATCCAGACTGCGAAGGCCTTGCCGACAATATTCTTGTCGGGAACCATGCCCAGCAGATCTTTCGGAATGCTCGGATCATCCCAATAGCGACTGTCGTTAGAGTTGTCGCGGTTGTCGCCCATCATGAAGTAATGGCCGGCAGGCACGGTCCAGCTATGGTCCGGCGTGGCGCGGTAGCGGCTCATTTCCTTGCGGATCAAGTGCTCGGCCGCACCGAGTTTTTCTTCGTAGAGCTCAGCGCTGCCCAACGTGCCCGGCTCGGTGCCGACCAGTTTTTCGGCGATCGACTCGCCGTTGACGAACAGGCGCTTGTCGGCGGTGTAGCGAATCTGGTCGCCCGGCAAGCCGACTACACGCTTGATGTAGTTGACGTTCGGGTCGCTCGGATAGCGGAACACCATCACATCGCCGCGCTGCGGATCACCGACTTCGATGACTTTCTTGTCGATCACCGGCAGGCGGATCCCGTAAGAAAACTTGTTCACCAGAATGAAGTCGCCAACGTCCAGGGTCGGTTTCATAGAGCCGGACGGAATCTGGAACGGTTCCACCAGGAACGAACGCAGCACCAGCACGATGAACAACACCGGGAAGAACGACTTGCCGTACTCGACCAGCAGCGGCTCTTTGTTCAGTTTCTCGACCACCACCACATCCGGCTGGCTGACGCTGCCCTGATAGGAGGAAATGGCGGCACGCCGACGCGGCGCCAGGAAAACCAGATCGAGCAACGCCAACAGGCCGCAGACGAACACGGCGATGACCAGCAACAGCGGGAAATTTAGTGACATAGGACCTAACTATCCAACCTGAGCACTGCAAGGAAGGCTTCTTGTGGAATTTCCACGTTGCCGACTTGCTTCATGCGTTTTTTACCGGCCTTCTGCTTCTCGAGCAGTTTCTTCTTACGGCTAACGTCACCGCCGTAGCATTTGGCCAATACGTTCTTTCTGAGTGCCTTGACGGAGGTCCGCGCAATGATCTGCCCGCCAATGGCGGCCTGGATCGCAACGTCGAACATCTGGCGCGGAATCAGTTCTTTCATCTTCTCGGTCAACTGGCGACCTTTGTAGTGCGCGTTATCCTTGTGCACGATCAGCGCCAGGGCGTCGACCTTGTCACCGTTGATCAACACATCCAGTTTCACCAGATTAGCTGATTGATAACGATCGAAATGGTAGTCCAGCGAAGCATAGCCGCGACTGGTCGATTTCAGACGATCGAAGAAGTCCAGGACCACTTCGTTCATCGGCAAATCGTAAGTCACCTGGACCTGCGAACCGAGGAACAGCATGTCGTGTTGAACGCCACGCTTTTCGATGCACAGGGTAATGACGTTGCCCAGGTGCTCTTGCGGCACAAGAATATTGGCCCGCACGATCGGCTCGCGCATGTCTTCGATCGAAGACAGGTCTGGAAGCTTCGACGGGTTATCGACGTAAATCGTTTCACCGGTTTTCAGCAGCAGCTCGAAGATTACCGTCGGCGCCGTGGTGATCAGGTCCAGGTCGTACTCGCGCTCAAGGCGCTCCTGGATGATTTCCATGTGCAGCATGCCGAGGAACCCGCAACGGAAACCGAAGCCCAGGGCGTCGGAGCTTTCCGGGGTGTACTGCAGCGACGAGTCGTTGAGCGTGAGCTTTTGCAGGGCTTCACGGAAATCTTCGAAGTCGTCGGAGCTGACCGGGAACAGACCGGCGTAAACCTGCGGCTGTATACGTTTGAAGCCGGGCAGCACGTCAACGTCGGGGGTCGAGCTCAAGGTCAGGGTGTCACCTACTGGCGCACCGTGAATGTCCTTGATACCGGCAATGATGAAGCCCACTTCGCCGGCCTTCAGGTCAACGGTGGCGGTGTGTTTCGGGTTGAATACACCGACGCTGTCCACGAGGTGGATCTTGCCGGTGGATTTGACCAGGATCTTGTCGCCCTTCTTCACACGACCGTGGCGCACGCGAACCAGGGAAACAACGCCCAGGTAGTTGTCGAACCAGGAATCGATGATCAACGCTTGCAGCGGATCTTCGTAGTTGCCGGTCGGCGCGGGAATGGTGTGAACCAGGCGCTCGAGTACTTCATCGACGCCCAGGCCAGTCTTGGCGCTGCACTCGACGGCATCAGTGGCGTCGATGCCAATGATTTTCTCGATTTCTTCTTTGACGCGGTCCGGATCGGCCTGTGGCAGGTCGATCTTGTTCAGCACCGGCATGACTTCCAGGCCCTGCTCGATCGCCGTGTAGCAGTTGGCAACCGATTGCGCTTCAACGCCCTGACCGGCATCGACCACCAGCAACGCACCTTCACACGCCGCCAGCGAACGGCTGACTTCGTAGGTGAAGTCGACGTGGCCGGGGGTGTCAATGAAGTTCAGCTGGTACTTGATGCCATCGCGGGCAGTGTAATAAAGAGTGACGCTATGGGCCTTGATGGTGATCCCGCGTTCACGTTCCAGGTCCATGGAGTCGAGGACCTGGGCTTCCATTTCGCGCTCGGCAAGGCCGCCACACATCTGGATGAAGCGGTCGGCCAGCGTCGACTTGCCATGGTCAATGTGGGCGATGATGGAGAAATTGCGGATATGACTCAAATCACTCACGGATCAACACTCAAAAAGGCTGCAGGCATAGCCCGCCGAAAAATAGCCGGGAATTGTACCTGATCCTCGGCGCAAGCGTCACGTTCACAGGTCAGACGGCGAATACAAAAACGCCCCGGTCTTGCGACAAGGGCGTTTTTGAGCAACTGGCAAGGTCAGGAAAACCCCGGAATCAACCGGCCCGACGCAGCAACCAGACCCCGGCGAGGCCACACACCGTGGCCGGCACCAGTACCGCGAACAGCGGCGAGAAACCGAACACCAGGCTCGAAGGCCCGAGCAAATCCTGGACGATACGGAAGGTGAAGCCCACCAGCACACCGGTAAATACCCGCTGGCCGAGGGTCACCGAACGCAGCGGCCCGAAGATAAAGGAGATCGCCATCAGCACCAGCGCTGCGGTGACCAACGGCTGCAACACCTTGACCCAAAACGCCAGCCAGTAACGGCCGTTCGCCAGCCCCTGGTCCGACAGGTAATGGATGTAACCCCACAAACCGCTGATCGACAGCGACTCGGGCGCCATCACCACGGTGCTGAGCAATTGCGGGCTCAACGCCACTTCCCAGCGTTCGACCGGCGCGTTGACCACTTCGGTGTTCTTTTCATGGAACCGCGTGGTCGTTACTTCGCTCAACTGCCAGTGATCGGTGTCGAACTCCGCACGTTTGGCGAAGCTCGCCGAGAGCATGTTGCGTTCTTTGTCGAAGTGATAACGAGTGACGCCGTACAGCAAGCCGTTCGGTTGCACCGAGTTGACGTGAATGAACTCGTCGCCCTGGCGGTGCCACAAACCGTGCCGGGCACTTTGCGCATCACCGCTGCCTTGGGCCAGCGAGCGCTTGGCTTGCGCGGCAACTTCGGTGGCCGGCGCCACGTATTCGCCGATCAACACGCCAGCAATCATCAGCACCAGCATCGGTTTCATCACGGCCCAGACGATCCGCCCGATTGAGACGCCAGCGGCGCGCATGATCGTCAGTTCGCTGTTGCTGGCCAGACTGCCGAGGCCGATCAGGCAACCGATCAGCGCGGCCATCGGCAACATGTCGTACATGCGCCGTGGCGCGGTCAGCAGCACATAGACAAGCACATCGACCAAGGTGTAGGTGTCGCTGGCGTCACCCATTTCATCGATGAAGGCAAACAAGGTCGCCAGACCGAGGATGATCCCCAGAACCGCGAGGATCGCCACGAAAACGCTGCTACCAATGTAGCGATCGAGCTTAACCACGGGCCACCTCCCGCGCATCGCGGCGACTGGCCAGCTTCAGGCGCATCGGCTCCCAGTAGAGCAGGATCAGGCCGATGACGAGGAATATCCCGTGCACCCACCACAAGCCCAGCGCAGGCGGGATCTTGCCTTTTTCGAGGGCGCCACGAGCGGCAATGAGGATGGTCAGGTAACCCATATAAAGAAGAATCGCCGGGAGCAGCTTGAGGAAACGGCCCTGACGCGGGTTGACGCGCGACAGCGGCACCGCCATCAGGGTCACGATGAACACCAGCAACGGCAGGGACAGACGCCATTGCAGTTCGGTACGCGCGCGGATGTCATCACTGCCGACCAGCGACAGCGTGGTCATGGCATCGCGGTCGGTGACTTCTTCACTGACATCCGGCTTGGGCAGCAGCACGCCGTATTCGTCGTACTTGATTTTGCGATAGTCGGCCTGCCCCGGATTACCGTCGTAGCGGAAGCCGTTTTCCAGAATCAGGTAACGATTGCCGTCAGGACGGATTTCCTGGCGCCCCTTCTCGGCCACCAGCACGGAAATCCCGCGCTCTTTTTTGTCGGAGGAAAAGTTTTTCTGCGAGATAAACACGCCGCCCAGATTGACCCGGTCATCGGTCAGGGTTTCGGTGTAGGTCACCCGCGTACCGTCGCGCAGCGCCTGGAAGCGCCCCGGCTCCAAGGTATCGAATTCGGTCAGCGCGTCCTGCTTGTTCAGCAGCAACTGGAACTGATTGGCACCCTGCGGCGCCAGGCTCAGGCTGAGCCACGCCACCACCAGCGCGACCAGCGTCGCTGGAAACAGGGTGATACGAAACAGCCGTTGCTGGCTCATGCCGGTGGCCGACAGCACGGTCATTTCGCTTTCCAGGTACAAGCGGCCGTAGGACAGCAGGATCCCGAGGAACAGCCCCAATGGCAGGATCAGCTGCAGGAAACCCGGCAGGCGAAACCCCATGATCAGGAACAGTGAACCCGGATCGAGCTGGCCGGAAGCCGCCTGCGCGAGGTATTTGATGAAGCGACCGCTCATGATGATGACCAGCAGCACGGCGCTCACGGCGCTCAAGGTCAACAGGACTTCGCGGGACAGATAACGGAAGACGATCAAACCAGACACTCCAGGGTTGTCAGGCTAAGGCGGCCAAACAAGCAAACGTAGCGGCCGACCCGCAAGGCAGGGCCGCCAAAAAAGATGGCGCATTATCCTGTGATTGGGTGCGCCTGTCACTGCGCAAGCTCAAGCACATGCGCAAAGCACCGAAGATCGTCGAACCGAGGGTTGTCAGGCGCTGGTAGCGAGGTTCAAACTGCGGCCTTTGTCGCGGGCCGTGACCTGCGTCTTTCTATCTGTCTTTTCATCTATATAAGCAGGCGTTTGCAGACTCTGTCGAATGCTGCGTGTTGACCATTAATTCAGGGACCCCGACATGGAACTGGTTGTAAAAAGCGTTAGCCCGGAAACGTTGAAAACCGCCACGCTGGTGGTTGCCGTCGGCGAAAACCGCAAGCTCGGCGCCGTCGCCAGACAGCTCGACGAACTGTGCGGCGGCGCCATCAGCACCGTGATCAAACGCGGCGACCTCGCCGGCAAAGTCGGCCAGAGCCTGCTGCTGCACAGCCTGCCGAACCTCAAGGCCGAACGTGTTCTGCTGGTCGGCGTCGGCAAGGATGAAGAACTGGGCGACCGCCCGTTCCGCAAAATCATCGCCGGCGTCCTCAACACCCTTAAAGGTCTGGGCGGCAGCGATGCCGTGCTGGCGCTGGACGAAGTCGTGGTCAAGGGCCGCGACAGCTACGGCAAGACCCGCCTGCTGGCCGAAACCCTGGTCGACGGTCAATACACCTTTGACCAGTTCAAGAGCCAGAAAGCCGAACCGCGCGCGCTGAAGAAAATCACTCTGGTGACGATCAAGGCTGCCCAGGCTGAAGTCGAGCGCGCCGTGGCCCACGGTACTGCGATCGCCAACGGCATGGCGTTCACCCGCACCCTCGGCAACCTGCCGCCGAACATCTGCCACCCGACGTTCCTCGGTGAGCAAGCGAAAAGCCTCGGCAAAGAATTCAAATCGCTGAAAGTCGAAGTCCTCGACGAGAAGAAGATCAAGGACCTGGGCATGGGTTCGTTCTACGCCGTCGGCCAGGGCAGCGCCCAGCCACCGCGCCTGATCGTCATGCAATACAACGGCGGCAAGAAATCCGAGAAGCCCTACGCGCTGGTCGGCAAAGGCATCACCTTCGACACTGGCGGCATCAGCCTGAAACCGGGCGCCGGCATGGACGAAATGAAGTACGACATGGGCGGCGCAGCTAGCGTGTTCGGCACCCTGCGTGCCGTGCTCGAACTGAAACTGCCGATCAACCTGGTATGTATTCTGGCGTGCGCCGAGAACATGCCGAGCGGCAACGCTTCGCGTCCGGGCGACATCGTCACCACCATGAGCGGCCAGACCGTGGAAATCCTCAACACTGACGCCGAAGGCCGTCTGGTGCTGTGCGATGCGCTGACCTACTCCGAGCGCTTCAAGCCACAAGCGGTAATCGACATCGCCACCCTGACCGGCGCTTGCGTGGTTGCGCTGGGCGCGCACACCTCCGGCCTGCTCGGCAACAACGACGAGCTGATCGGTCAACTGCTGAGCGCCGGCCAGACCGCTGACGATCGCGCCTGGCAACTGCCGCTGTTCGATGAATACCAAGAACAGCTGGACAGCCCGTTCGCCGACATCGCCAACATCGGCGGCCCGAAAGCCGGGACCATCACCGCCGCGTGCTTCCTCTCGCGCTTCACCAAGAACCTCAACTGGGCGCACCTGGACATCGCTGGCACCGCATGGACCAGCGGCGGCAAGGACAAGGGCGCCACTGGCCGTCCAGTGCCGTTGCTGACCCAATACCTGCTGGACCGCGCCAAAGCCTGAAACCGATGACCCGGGGCGGCGCTGTTTTCCAGCAGCGCCGCCTCTGGCTCAGGAACCGCAATGACCAAAGTCGACTTTTATATCCTGCCGAGCGCCGATCCTTCCGCGCGTCTGGATTTTGCCTGCAAGCTCACCGAGAAAGCCTGGCGCATGGGCCACCGCATTTACCTGCATTGCAGCGATGCCGCCCAGCGTGACGACCTCGATGCGCGCCTGTGGGCGTTCAAGGGCGAAAGCTTCGTGCCGCATGGCCCAGCCGAGAGCGAACCGGAAAGTCTGGTGGTGCTCGGGTTCGGCGACGACTGTGGCGCGCACCAGGATTTGCTGGTCAATCTCGACCTGAAAGTGCCGGGTTTTGCCAACAAGTTCGCCCGTGTGGCGGAAGTGGTGGTCGAAGATCCGACGAGCCGGGCAGCCGCGCGGGAGAGTTTCCGCTTCTACCGCGAACAGGGCTATCCTCTGCAAGACCACCGTTTACAGCGACTCTGAGTATTCCGATGGACACGCCAAAACCGCCACAAAAGTCCGCGCACCTGCTGGATGACCTCGAGTCGATCCGCCAACTGCTCGGCGATGACAACCTGCAACCGCCGTTGCTGACCGACACGGTCAATGAAGACGAACAGGAACAGATTCCGATGTTATTCGAGGCCACCGGCAATACGCCGCAAGCCACCGAGGCTGCTGCCCCTGCCCCTACGCCTGCCCCAGCCGCGCAACCGGCTGACACCGCGAGCAAAGGCCCCGACGCTTTGCTGCACTTGGACAGCGAACTGCGCGCCGCCGCGCAATTGATCCTGCAAGACGTGATCGACGACTTCGCGCCGCACATCGAAACCGAGATCAAGCGCCGACTCGACGCGCGCATGGAACGGTTGCTCAGTCAGTACGACTAACCGCTGTCCCTTGTGGGAGCGAGCTAGTGTGGCGAGGGGATTTACCCCCGTTGGGTCGCGAAGCGGCCCTAAAACCTGCCAGCGTGGTGTGTTTGGCGGACCGCATGCTCAGGTTTGACGACTGCTTCGCAGCCGAACGGGGGTAAACCCCCTCGCCACAAAAGCTCATGCCCACATTTAGCCTGCGCGCCGTCCGCCCCTGCTCGCTCTGCGTCCCATGCCCCGCTATACTCGTCGGCTTTTCCTGAATTACTGCCAATAGGGTCCCGCCGCGCATGGATAAGACCTACCAGCCGCACGCCATTGAAACTTCCTGGTACAACACCTGGGAGTCCGAGAATTACTTCGCCCCGCAAGGCGCGGGCGAGTCCTACACCATCATGATCCCGCCGCCGAACGTCACCGGCAGCCTGCACATGGGTCACGGCTTCAACAACGCGATCATGGACGCCCTGATCCGTTTCCGCCGCATGCAGGGTCGCAACACCCTGTGGCAGCCGGGCACCGACCACGCCGGCATCGCCACGCAAATGCTCGTGGAACGCCAGCTCGAAGCTCAGGGCCAGAGCCGTCACGACCTCGGTCGCGAGAAATTCCTCGAGAAAATCTGGGAATGGAAGGATCAGTCCGGCGGCAACATCAGCCGGCAGATCCGCCGCCTCGGCTCGTCCGTGGACTGGAGCCGCGAGCGCTTCACCATGGACGACGGCCTCTCGGAATCGGTGAAAGAAGCCTTTGTGCGCCTGCATGAAGACGGCCTGATCTATCGCGGCAAGCGTCTGGTCAACTGGGACACCAAGTTGCACACGGCGATTTCCGACCTCGAAGTGGAAAACCACGACGAGAAAGGTTTCCTGTGGAACCTGAAATACCCGCTGGCCGACGGCGCCAAGACCGCTGAAGGCAATGATTACCTGATCGTCGCGACCACTCGCCCGGAAACCATGCTCGGCGACGCCGCCGTTGCGGTTAACCCGAACGATGAGCGCTACCAGGCCCTGATCGGCAAATTTGTCGAGCTGCCGCTGGTCGGCCGCCGCATCCCGATCATCGCCGACGATTACTGCGACCCAGAATTCGGCACCGGTTGCGTGAAAATCACCCCGGCCCACGATTTCAACGACTACGAAGTCGGCAAGCGCCACAACCTGCCGCTGCTGAACATCTTCGACAAGAACGCCGCCGTGCTGCCAGCCTGTCAGGTGTTCAACCTCGACGGCACGCTGAACGAAAGCATCGACGGCAAGATCCCGGCCGAATACGCCGGCCTCGACCGTTTCGAAGCGCGCAAGCAAATCGTCGCGGCATTCGACGCCGCCGGCCTGCTGGTCAGCGTTGACGATCACGGCCTGAAAGTGCCGAAAGGCGATCGCTCCGGGACCATCATCGAGCCGTGGCTGACCGACCAGTGGTACGTATCGACCAAACCTTTGGCCGAGCCTGCAATTGCTGCCGTGGAAGATGGCCGCATCCAGTTCGTGCCGAAGCAATACGAAAACATGTACTTCTCGTGGATGCGCGACATCCAGGATTGGTGCATCAGCCGTCAGTTGTGGTGGGGCCACCGGATTCCGGCCTGGTACGACGAGTCGGGCAAAGTCTACGTCGGCCGCGACGAAGCCGAAGTCCGCGCGAAAAACAACCTCGGCCCGGACGTTGCGCTGCAACAGGACAACGACGTTCTGGACACGTGGTTCAGTTCCGGCCTGTGGACGTTCTCGACGCTGGGCTGGCCTGAGCAGACCGAATTCCTCAAGAAATTCCACTCCACCGACGTGCTGGTCACCGGTTTCGACATCATTTTCTTCTGGGTTGCCCGGATGATCATGCTGACCATGCACTTGGTGAAGAACGAAGACGGCACGCCGCAAGTGCCGTTCAAGACTGTTTATGTGCACGGTCTGGTCCGCGATGGCCAGGGCCAGAAGATGTCCAAGTCCAAGGGCAACGTCCTTGACCCGCTGGACATCATCGACGGCATCGAGCTGGAAGACCTGGTGCAGAAACGCACCTCGGGCATGATGCAGCCGAAACTGGCGAAGAAGATCGAGAAGCAGACCCGCGACGAGTTCGCCGACGGCATCGCCAGCTACGGCACCGACGCCCTGCGCTTCACCTTCTGCTCGCTGGCATCGACCGGTCGCGACATCAAGTTCGACATGGGTCGCGTCGAAGGCTATCGCAACTTCTGCAACAAGATCTGGAACGCCGCGCGTTATGTTCTGGACAAGGGCGAAGACTGCGGCCAGAACGGCGAAGCCTACGAGCTGTCGCTGGCGGATCGCTGGATCATCTCGCAGCTGCAACGCACCGAAGCCGAAGTGACTCGTCAACTCGACCAGTTCCGTTTCGACCTGGCCGCGCAAGCCTTGTACGAGTTCATCTGGAACCAGTATTGCGACTGGTACCTGGAACTCTCCAAGCCTGTGCTGTGGGACGAAAACGCCCCGGTCGAGCGTCAGCGTGGCACTCGCCGGACGCTGGTGCGGGTTCTGGAAGTGGCGCTGCGCCTGGCGCACCCGTTCATGCCGTTCATCACCGAAGAAATCTGGCAGCGCATCGCGCCGCTGGCCGGTATCGAAGGCAAGACGATCATGCTGCAACCTTGGCCAGTGGCCAACGAAGCGCGCATCGATCAGGGCGCCGAAGATGATATCGAGTGGTTGAAAACCTTGATGCTCGGCACGCGCAACATCCGCGCCGAGATGAACATCGGGCCGGGCAAGCCGCTGAATCTGTTCCTGAAAAACGTCAGCGCCGAAGATCAGCGTCGTCTCACCGAGAACGAAGCGCTGCTGAAGAAGCTCGCGCGTCTGGAATCGATCACTGTGTTGGCTGCTGGCGAAGAAGCACCGCTGTCCGCTACCGCACTGGTGGGCGAGATGGAAGTGCTGGTGCCAATGGCCGGCCTGATCGACAAGGACGCCGAACTGGCGCGCCTGGACAAGGAAATCCTGCGTCTGCAGGGCGAAGTCCAGCGTGTTGGCGGCAAGCTGTCGAACGCCGGTTTCGTCGACAAGGCCCCGGCCGAAGTCATCGACAAGGAACGCGCCAAACTGGCTGAAGCCGAACAGGCTTTGGGCAAACTGGCCGAGCAACACGCGCGGATTGCCAGCCTGTAACGGCAACGCGCAATGAAACAGGGAGGCCAGCAATGGCCTCCCTTTTTTCTGCCCGACGCTTTCTCCCCTCCGTAGGAGCGAGGCTTGCCCGCGAAGAACGATAACGCGGTGTACCTGATTAACCGTGTCGCGGCCTTCGCGGGCAAGCCTCGCTCCTACAGGATCCCCGCGCGAGCATCGTCTGTGGGACAATGCCCGCCACTTTCAGCCATAC
>NZ_MKGS01000160.1:0-39839 GCF_002836905.1 Pseudomonas sp. 43NM1
CAGCGAAGCCATTGCAGCCGCGCAACTGGCCGGCGAGCAATTTCGGCGCGGCTGCAATGGCTTCGCTGAGACCAATCTCGTGGCTGATCAGCGGCAGTAAAGCGAAGTCCAGATCCGTGGCCAGACGGTTCCAGGCCATTACGCGTTTGGCTTTGGGCTGGGTCACGCTGTTGATGCCGGCGAGGGTCACTCCGCGCAGAATGAACGGCGCGACCGAGGCCGGAAAATCCATGCCCTGGGCCAATCCGCACGCGGCGACCGTGCCGTTGGCTTTGGTACTGGCGCAGGCGTTGGCCAGCGTGTGGCTGCCGACCGAATCGATGACCGCTGCCCAGCGTTCCTTGGCCAGCGGCTTGCCCGGCTCGGATAAGGTCGCGCGGTCGATGATTTCGCTGGCGCCGAGCTGTTTGAGGTAATCGTGCTCCGAAGTGCGACCGGTCGAGGCCACGACGGTGTAGCCAAGCTTGCTCAACAACGCGATGGCGAAACTGCCTACACCGCCATTCGCGCCGGTCACCAGCACTTCACCCTGCTGCGGGGTGACGCCATTGCGCTCCAGCGCCAGAATGCTCAGCATCGCCGTGTAACCGGCGGTGCCGATTGCCATGGCTTGCGCCGGCGTGAAGGCCTTTGGCAGCGCGATCAACCAGTCGCCGTTGAGCCGCGCTTTCTGCGCCAATCCGCCCCAATGCCCTTCGCCCACGCCCCAACCGTTAAGCAGGACAAGGTCGCCGACCTTGTAGTCCGGATGCTCGCTGGCTTCGACGCTGCCTGCCAGATCAATCCCCGGCACCATGGGGAATTTTCGCACCACCGGACTGCTGCCGGTGATCGCCAGACCGTCCTTGAAATTCAACGTGCTGTACGCCACGCGCACGGTCACATTGCCCTCGGGCAGTTGCTCTTCATTGATTTCCTGCAGTGTGGCTCGATAACCGCTGTCGTCTTTGTCGATCAAAATACCGTTGAACATCGCTGCCTCCCGAGGGGTTTGCTGAGGTTGGAGTGCCCATCAAATAACACAAAGCAACACATTGCCCTACCCGACTTTCCGCCAATCGCCAAATCCGCCGGGCGTTTCCATGATCGCCGACTATGCTTTTTTTTCGGCCGGCAAATCCGTGAAAAGCCTTGCTGTCGATGGAGCTGGCACTGCCTAGCCTGCGCGCATTCAACTGGTCAAGGCTTCATAAAAACAGACGCCACCGTTCAGAAAAACCAACTGGCGTGAGACTGGCGATAGCTGTTACAAAACCGACATTAACCTCCCTGCCCTGACCGTCGGAGAAGCAAGCACATGAGCCAGTGGCCAGATACGCGCATTCTTGACCTGCTCGGGATCGAGCTGCCGATTATCCAGGCGCCTATGGCCGGCGCGACCGATTCCGCGATGGTCATTGCCGCGAGCAACGCTGGCGGCCTGGGCTCGATGCCTGCGGCGATGCTCAGCGTCGAGCAATTGCGCGAAGAGCTGAAAACCATCCGCCAGCAGAGCCAGCGCCCGTTCAACGTCAACTTCTTCTGTCATCAACCGCCGGCGCCGGACGAGCAAAAGGCTGACGCATGGAAAAATCTGCTGGAGCCCTACTACCGCGAATTGGGCGCCGATTTCGATGCGCCGACGCCGGTGTCCAATCGCGCGCCGTTCGATGAGACGGCGTGCGCCGTGATCGAAGAGTTTCGCCCCGAAGTCGTCAGTTTCCACTTTGGTCTGCCGCAGCAGGCGCTGCTGGAACGGGTCAAAGCCACCGGCGCGAAGATTCTGTCCTCGGCCACCACTGTCGAAGAGGCGGTGTGGCTGGAGCAGCACGGCTGCGACGCGATTATCGCCATGGGTTACGAGGCCGGTGGCCATCGCGGGATGTTTCTCAGCGATGACTTGAGCAGCCAAGTCGGTACGTTCGCGCTGTTGCCGCAGGTGGTCGACGCGGTGAAGGTGCCGGTGATCGCTGCTGGCGGGATCGGCGACGTGCGCGGGATTGTTGCCGCGTTTCACCTCGGCGCCTCGGCAGTGCAATTGGGCACGGCGTACCTGTTTACCCCAGAAGCCAAGGTCAGCGCGGCGCACCATAAAGCGTTGCGCACGGCCAAGGAAAGCGAAACAGCGGTGACCAATCTCTTCACCGGGCGCCCGGCACGGGGGATTCTCAACCGGGTGATGCGCGAGATCGGGCCGATGAGCGACAAGGCGCCTGCGTTCCCATTGGCCGGTGGCGCGCTGTTACCGCTGCGGGCGAAGGATCCGGCGGACTTCGCCAACCTTTGGGCTGGTCAGGCGTTTACGCTAGGTATCGAACTGACCACGGCAGAACTGACCCGGCGCTTCGCCGAAGAAGCATTGGCCAAACTGACCCACCACTAACCTCCTCACCCAACGAATCACCTGTAGGAGTGAGCCTGCTCGCGATAGCGGACGTCCAAACAGCCAAGATGTCGAATGTCCCACCGCCATCGCGAGCGAGCTCAGCTCCCACAAAGCTCAGCTCCCACCAAGTTCAGCACCCACCAAGTTCAGCACCTACATTGAGCACAAGTTAAAACCGGCAAGTTCCGTTCACAGGCATTTCGCTATATATTCCGCTATATAGCGTTCACCCCAATAACAACGGAGCCGCTTCATGACCATTCGTGCCTCACGTTTTGCCCCCGCTTACCTCGCCAGCCTGCTCGCAATATTCGCGTGCGGCTCGGCCCAGGCCGATGAAGTCCAGGTCGCAGTAGCCGCCAACTTCACCGCGCCGATTCAAGCGATCGCCGCCGATTTCGAAAAAGACACCGGGCACAAACTGGTCGCAGCCTATGGCGCAACCGGGCAGTTCTACACCCAGATCAAAAACGGCGCGCCGTTCGAAGTGTTCCTCTCGGCCGACGACAGCACCCCGCAAAAACTCGAAAACGAAGGCGAAATCGTCAAAGGCTCGCGCTTCACCTACGCCATCGGCACCCTGGCGCTGTGGTCGGCCAAAGAAGGCTATGTCGATGCCAACGGCGAAGTGCTGAAAAACAACGCGTACCAGCACCTGTCCATCGCCAATCCGAAAGCCGCGCCGTATGGCCTGGCCGCGACCCAGGTGTTGGCCAAGCAAGGCCTGACCGACAAGGTCAAAAGTAAAATCGTCGAAGGCCAGAACATCACCCAGGCTTATCAATTTGTTTCCACCGGCAACGCTGAACTGGGTTTTGTAGCCTTGTCGCAGGTCTACAAAGACGGCAAAGTCACCAGCGGCTCAGCCTGGATCGTTCCGGCGGAACTGCACGACCCAATCAAACAAGACGCGGTGATCCTCAACAAAGGCAAGGACAACCCGGCCGCCAAGGCACTGGTTGACTACCTCAAGGGACCAAAAGCTGCGGCTGTCATCAAGTCCTACGGTTATCAACTCTAAATGACGCTGACGAGTGCCGATTTTTCCGCCATCTGGCTGACCCTGAAACTGGCGTCCCTGACGACCGTGATCCTCCTGGTCATCGGCACTCCGATTGCGTTGTGGCTGTCGCGCACCCGCTCGTGGTGGCGCGGCCCGGTCGGGGCCATCGTCGCCCTGCCGCTGGTATTGCCGCCGACAGTGATTGGCTTCTATTTATTGCTGGCGCTCGGGCCTCACGGTTTCATCGGCCAGTTCACCCAAGCGCTGGGGCTCGGCACGCTGACTTTCAGTTTTGCCGGGCTGGTAATCGGCTCGGTGCTGTATTCGATGCCGTTTGTGGTGCAGCCGCTGCAAAACGCTTTTGCCGCCATCGGCACTCGCCCATTGGAAGTCGCCGCAACGCTGCGCGCCAATCCGTGGGACACGTTTTTCAGCGTGATCCTGCCATTGGCTCGCCCCGGTTTCATCACCGCAGCGATCCTCGGGTTTGCCCACACGGTCGGCGAATTCGGCGTGGTGCTGATGATCGGCGGCAACATCCCGGACAAGACCCGCGTAGTTTCGGTGCAGATTTACGATCACGTCGAAGCCATGGAATACGCCCAGGCGCATTGGCTGGCCGGGGCCATGCTGCTGTTCTCATTCCTTGTGTTGCTGGCGCTGTATTCCAGCCGTAAAACCAAAACGGCCTGGAGCTGATTGATGATTCTCACGCGCCTGAAACTCAGCTATTCCGGTTTCTCCCTCGACGTCGACCTGCAATTGCCCGGTCGCGGCGTCAGTGCACTGTATGGCCATTCTGGCTCGGGCAAGACTACGTGCCTGCGCTGCATCGCCGGCCTGGAGCGCGCCGAAGATGGCTTTATTCAGGTCAACGATGAAGTCTGGCAGGACAGCAGCCAGAATATTTTCGTGCCGCCGCATAAACGTGCGATTGGCTACGTGTTTCAGGAGGCCAGCCTGTTCCCGCATCTATCGGTGCTGGCCAACCTCGAATTCGGCCTCAAGCGCATCGCCAAATCGCAGCGCCGCGTCGACATGGCCCACGCCACCGAACTGCTCGGCATCGCGCATCTGCTCGACCGTCATCCGCAGAATCTGTCCGGCGGCGAACGCCAGCGCGTCGGCATCGCCCGTGCCCTGCTGACCAGCCCGAAATTGCTGCTGATGGACGAACCGCTCGCCGCCCTCGACAGTCAGCGTAAAAACGAAATCCTGCCGTACCTGCAACGTCTGCACGACGAACTGGACATACCAGTGCTGTACGTCAGCCACTCGCAGGATGAAGTGGCGCGGCTGGCCGATCACCTCGTGCTGCTGAGCGACGGCAAAGCCCTGGCCAGCGGACCGATTGGCGAAACCCTCGCACGGCTCGACTTGCCGCTGGCCTTGGGCGACGACGCGGGCGTGGTGATTGAGGGGCATGTCAGCGCTTATGACGTCGACTATCAATTGCTGACCCTGCAACTGCCGAATACCGAGCTGAGCATCCGCGTCGCGCATTCGCCGATGGCCGACGGTCAGGCGCTGCGCTGCAAGGTTCAGGCGCGCGATGTCAGCCTCAGCCAGCACGGTGTCGAGCAAAGCAGCATTCTCAATCGCCTGCCGGTGACGGTGGTCAGCGAGCAACCTGCCGATAACGCGGCGCACGTGTTGATTCGCCTGGACGCCGGCGGTTCGCCACTGTTGGCGCGCATTACGCGGTATTCACGGGATCAGTTGTGCATCCACCCCGGGCAACAACTCTGGGCGCAAATCAAGGCTGTCGCCGTCCTCGCGTAAATCCGTCGGCACCAACCGCAATCGCTCGCGGTCAATCCTGTACACGCCTTCTTTTTGTTGCCCAGGACTACTGCCATGCCCGATACCGCGCTGACCGATGTGTTGCCACCCGACCTGCATTATGTCGATGACACCCAGCCCGGTATCACTCGCAAGATATTGCGCGGCAAGTTCTGCTATTTCGATCCGTCGGGCCAGCGCATCAAAGATCCCGACGAAATCAAACGCATCAACGCCCTCGCCGTACCGCCCGCGTACACCAATGTGTGGATCAGCGCCGACCCGCGCGGCCATCTGCAAGCCACCGGGCGCGACGCGCGGGGCCGCAAGCAATACCGTTATCACGCGCGTTGGCGCGAGGTGCGCGATGCCGACAAATACTCGCGCCTGCGCGATTTCGGCATGGCCCTGCCGAAGCTGCGCAAACAACTGGAAGCCCTGCTGGAGGCGCCCGGTTTCAGCCGCGACAAAGTCATGGCCACGGTGATTACCTTGCTCGACGCGACGTTGATCCGGGTCGGCAACACGCAATATGCCCGCGATAACCGCTCGTATGGATTGACCACACTGCGCAACCAGCATGTCGAGGTCAACGGCAGCGCGATCCTGTTCCAGTTTCGCGGCAAGAGCGGCGTCGAACATCAGATCACTGTGAAAGACCGGCGCCTGGCGCGGATCATCAAGCGTTGCCTGGAAATCCCCGGGCAAAACCTGTTTCAGTACCTCGACGAAAACGGCGAGCGCCACTCGATCACTTCTTCCGACGTCAACGCTTACTTGCAAACCCTCACCGGCGCCGATTTCACCGCTAAGGATTACCGCACCTGGGCGGGCAGCGCGTTGGCGTTGTCGGTGCTGCGCGAGTTGCATTGGGAGCCGGAATCCGATGCCAAGCGGCATGTGGTGGAGATGGTCAAGAACGTCGCCAAACAGTTGGGCAACACCCCGGCCGTATGCCGCAAATGCTACATCCACCCGGCGGTGGTCGACGGCTTCCTGCTGGGCTCGCTGGCCGAATTGCCGCGTTCGCGAGTGCGCAAAGGGCTGCGAGCAGAGGAAGTCGGGCTGGCGATTTTCCTTGAGAAAATGGTCGAAGCTGCGGAAAAAGCTTCATAACCGCACTGTTCGAGGACTTGCTCGAATGCCAGTCCTCGTCTAGCCTGACGACCTTTCCTTCTCGCAGGACGACCGCCAACGTGAACAACTAAGCCTTCCAAAATGTTCCCGCGACAAGCCGCTACGGCGCTTGTTGGTTTTTCGACATTTTCCGGAGGTGCCGATGACTCACGTCACGCGTCTGCCTGCTCTCGTCTCCCTGAACCAACTGGGTTTCCAGTTTGCCAACGGCGAGACACTTTTCGATTCACTGAACCTCAGCTTCGACCGCGCCCCCAGCGCTATCGTCGGGCGCAATGGCGTCGGCAAAAGCGTGCTTGGACGCTTGATTGCCGGGCAACTCACACCCACCGCCGGCAGCCTGACTCGCCAGGCCCGCGTCGCTTATGTCGCGCAAACGTTTCCAATCATTGAAGGGCAAACCGTCGCCGAATCCACCGGTTGCGCCCCAGCGCTGCAAGCCCTCGCGCGCGTGAATCTCGGGCACGCCTCCAGTGAGGATTTCGACACCCTGGCCGAGCGTTGGGATTTGCCTGAGCGGCTGCGGCAGTTGCTGGACGAGGCTGGTCTTGCGGACATTGCTTTTGAGCAACTGACGCAACAGTTGAGCGGCGGCCAGCAAGCCCGCATCGCACTGATCGGCGCGATGCTTGGGCAGGCGCAACTTCTGGTACTGGATGAGCCGACCAACCACCTCGACGCAGCGGGACGACATTGGCTGATGCGCAGGCTCGACATGTGGCGCGGCGGTTTGATCGTGATCAGCCATGACCGGCAACTGTTGAACCGCATGCAACGGATTGTCGAGATAACGCCGCATGGGGCGAGTGTGTTCAGCGGCGATTACTCGGCGTTTCAGCAGCAACGCACTGTCGAAAACGCTGCCGTGCAACGTGTCCTTGATCAGGCTCGCAGCCAACGCACCCGCGAGCGCAGCCGTTTGCAGCGTGAGCACGACACGGTGCAGCGCCGCGCCGCGTCCACGCGCAAAAAGGCTGATATCGCCAATGTCTCGGGGTTTGAACGAGCGCGGATAAAAAGCGCAGCGGCGGACGCCATGGGGCCGGTGCGCCAAGCGCATCAATCGCGCAAAAACGCGCTTGATCAGCAGGTGCGACAGGCACACGCCAAGGTGTTGCCGGATGAATGCGTAGTGGTCAACCTGCCAGGCGCCGAGGTACCGGCGACGCGTCAGGTGCTGACGCTGATCAACGCGCAATTACCCTGGCTCGCCGCTGACCAACCCGCCACGTATGTGACTCTGAATATTTGTGGCCCGCTGCGCATTGCGGTCAGCGGTCCGAATGGCTGCGGCAAATCGACCTTTTTGCGAATGCTCGCTGGTCAATTCCCGCCGATCAGCGGTGAATGCATTACGCATGTGCCGAGTGCGTTTCTCGATCAGCAATTGGCGTTGCTGGACGATCGGCGTGCAGTGGTCGAGCAGTTGGGCTTGCTGGACACGCCGCTGGCGGAAGGCCTGCTGCGAAGTTATCTGGCGAATCTGCAACTAGACGCCAGTCGAGTCACCCGGCCCAGCGGTTCATTGAGTGGTGGTGAACGGCTGAAAGCGGCGCTCGCTATCGCCTTATGGCGCAAGGTGCCGGCGCAATTATTGTTGCTGGACGAACCGACCAATCATCTGGACCTGCAATCCATCGAGGCATTCGAGCACGCCTTGCGCAGCTTCCCCGGCGCGATCATCGCGGTGTCTCACGATCCGGCGTTTCTCGCGGCGCTGGACCCGAGCCATACGCTGCAATGGCAGGCGTCTGGCTGGCAATTGCAGCCGGTCACGCGCAACCAACCGACGAACTGACCTGTGTATTTTTTGCACGATAGCCAAGGGGTTCTATAGTTGATGTGAACACGAATCAGCCACGGTGGTGCCATGGAAGACATTTTCGTCGTGAAGCGCTGCAACAAGATCATCATCCATGGCCGCCGCGCTGGAGAAGTCAGCCACTCGCCGCCCGAAGCGGCGGTCTGGTTCCGCATCGCTGACACCCGCACCCGCGGCTTTATCGGCGACGGTTTTGATCTGGAAGAAGACGCGCGACGTGAATGCCGGCAGCTTAATGCCAAGTCGCAAGTCACGGCCCGACAAGGCTAAAGCGCCGGTCTACACTTATTAGTTAAGCTGAAGGACCAGCGACGCCACCGGCAGAGCTCGCACCCGCGGGCCTTTTGTTGCATTGCCAGGTTTTCTCTCAACGGAGGTGTGTCATGTCCGAAAAAGAGTCCATCACCACCCTGCTCACCCTGCTTGACTCCCGTCAGGCGCGTCTCGCTGCAGCCTGCAAAGAAATTGCCGACTGGGTTGATCACCAGGGCGGGCACCCGACGGCGCTGAAAATCCGTGATCGGCTGAATGACATCGAAAAGGACACGCCGCTGATTCGCAGCACGCTATCTTCGTTGCGTCCGGTCGAGCGACCACTGCCACGGTTCAGATAACTTGCCCGCCGCACATTGCTCGACGGGCAGTATTCAGTTGGCCGGCGGCACCTCAAGCGGCTCGTCGCCGTCGCGACTATTGATAAACGCGTTCCAGCGCACGTAAGCGTCGTGTTGGCGTTTGACTGCGTCCTCCCAAAGCGGGCCGGACACTGAGCGGGATGAAATCAATTGCATCATTTCTGATGTTGCAGCATCCAGATTCATCAAAAGCTCGTGTGACTTGATCCGGAAATCATCGACTGATGTCATTTATATCAACCCCATCTGACTTGCTCGCCGACGGCGAAGCAATTGCGTGTGAGGGAATTGAGTCAGGAACATTTGAATGATTCCTGTTAGCCGATAACCGGTAGCGCGCCAGGTGAATCGCTTGAGCGCTCGCGACCGGGACTTTTCTTGCACATCCCTTTCACATTGCGTTCACAACCCAAGCTCTACTGTGGACCCACTCCTTTTGATAAATCCCCTTGGCCCGCCCGCATGCGGGCCTTTTTTTGTCTGGATTTTGAGCGGCTAACTGAAACGCCCGGAATCACCACTGCCAGAAACGCTTGGGCGGCTTCATGAATGAACACATGAGGCCAAGCGCTGCTCGTCCAGTTACGTCCTGTTCCATTGGGTCTTGAGCCAAGCGAATTTCTTTTTGATACTCCGGCGATTTTTCGGCGAGCAGTGCTTCCTCTCCCACCTCGGCGGGTAACTGCATGTCAGGGTCATCGATGGCGTTCTGAATTGTGAATTCGATGCCTGGATAGACGTGAGTGCATGCTCTCTGCGCTGCGACGAGTGTCACTGCCATCTCGCGTTCGGTCATTTCCTCTGCCGAGGAAAACGGGACAACGCTTAAACCGATAACCGCGACGCCGAATCCAAAAACAGTCATTTTCATCATTGAAATCAAAACTCAAGCTCCTTGCTAGTGATAAATGGCGAACCCGGAAACGACAAAGGCCTGCATGAGAAACCTCATGCAGGCCTTTGATAAATATGGTGCCCGAAGCCGGAATCGAACCGGCACGCCCTTACGAGCGGGGGATTTTAAGTCCCATGCGTCTACCAATTTCGCCATTCGGGCGGTAGCGCGGTGAAGCGGTCTGAGCGTCGCGACAGCTGTTTGGCTTGGCGACAGTTCTGACGCTGGTGCAGCGGAGGTGGAAATATATACATCCCTCCCCCGTGAAGCAAGTTCGCATATGCACTTTTCAAGACTAAATGCCTCAATGCGGCGCACAGGAAAAAGCTTGATAGATCAAAGGACTACGAAATACGCCAAGGAACAGGTCGAGGTTGCCGCAGCTACGGAGTGAAAAGTTTGAATCCGCGCAACCAACCCCGCGCTCACTCCAGATAAAACGCGCAGCCAGCGGCTTCTTTACTGTTGCATTCAAGCATTGTCGGTAAAGCACCGTCGGCAGATTTGCTCCACTGCGAGGCCAGTTCGATCCACATCCCTTGTTGGTAGTTTTTACCCAAGTCCAGGCGCATCGCCAAAAATTGCCCTCCCGACAATTCATACATGCAGCTACTCAGAATCCCGAGGCCGTTGTATTCATCCTTAGTCAGCACGAACAAGCCTTTGTGGAAGTCCTTGACCCGATCATTTTGCCCATCAGCCACGGCTCCGATCCATTCAACGCCATCCGTACTCGCGGGCGCGGTAAAGATCCCTGCATTATTGTGAATATCCTGCGGCAGCGGGCATGATTCCTCGCTGTCCGGCCAGACCGATGTTCGAAAATATTGACTCTGCGCAGTCGCGGAGATCGAAAGAAGCAGCAATGACAAGCAAACAAGCCTCACAAAAATAAGTCTGAACACAACCGCCCTCCGGTCAGAAATGGGGAAGGAGGCTTAGATAGCATTCGCCAGATTATTTATATGTAGGACTTATCCGATATTGAGTAAGAATTCCTGTTGACCGTGATCGGAAGGATCCTTGAGCACTGTCCGAAAACGTCACGTTGCCGGTAGTTTCCAACGCACATAAAAAAAGCCCCGTAGATCATTGATCTACAGGGCTTTTAAAAGTGGAGGCCGAGGTCGGAATCGAACCGGCGTAGGCGGATTTGCAATCCGCTGCATAACCATTTTGCTACTCGGCCTCAAACATCGGATGTCAGTAGCACGACACCAGACGCATACAAACGTTGAGTTTCGAGAGACAATTCAATCACTCTCTCTAACTCTTTGAAAACATTGAGCTTTTTCAGCGGTCAGTGCTTTCGATGGCGTGAATTATGTACTGAATTGCCGAGGGTGGCAACCCCTTGATTTCAAAAAAAATTCTCCAGGGTTGAAGACAGCGCGGCTGGAAGGTTTTCATCCTGGCTTCACGCAGGCACCATCACTGCGGCCGTTCGCGCCCATTGATCAACGGAGACTCGCCATGCCCGCCACTGTTGTTTACCGCCCGATGACCGATGCCGATCTGCCGGCCGCCCTCGCTCTGTCCGAGCAATTGAAGTGGCCACATCGGCTGGACGACTGGGCGATGCTGCTGCGGCTCAGCCTCGGTTTTGTTGCGCTGGATGGCGAACGTCTGATCGGTACGGCATTCACCTGCCCTCAAGGTGATTACGCAACGATTGGCCTGGTGATTGTCAGCAGCGATTACCAGGGCAAGGGCATTGGTCGCGCGTTGATGGAGCTGGCGCTGGATGCTTGTCAGACGCGAACGCCAATTCTCAACGCCACCCGCGCCGGTGCGCTGCTGTATGTCAGTCAGGGTTTTGTCGAATTCGGGCAGATTGCGCAGCATCAGGGCTTGGCGCACGCCCCTGCCCTGCATCCATTGGCTGACACGCAAACTTGCCGCCCGTTGGAGGGTGCCGATCAGCCGCGCGTGCTGGAGCTGGCGAATGCCGCGACCGGAATGGACCGTGGCGCTGTGCTTGATGTTCTGTTTGACGCCGTCGACTATTCGCTCGGCATCGAAAGTGAAGGCCAGTTGCGCGCCTTTGCCCTGTTGCGTGTTTGCGGACGGGGTTTGAGTATTGGCCCGGTGGTTGCGGAGAATCTCGATCAGGCCCGTCATTTGATCGGGGTTTTGCTCGCGCAGGTGCCGGGCGAGTTCGTGCGCATCGATATCCCGGCCGATGGCGGGTTGGGTGATTGGCTGGAAACCGTCGGCTTGATGGCAGTTGATAGCGTTACGCAAATGGCTCGCGGCGGCCCACCGCAAGTAACCGGTGATGTGCGTCAGTTTGCGCTGGTGAGCCAGGCGATTGGTTGAACACATTAGCCCTTTGAAGTGGGTCTGCTGCGCAGTCCAACGCGAGCAAGCTCGCTCGCCACAGGCATTTTGTTTGATTGGGCAGTCCTATAAACCTACAGCCGCGCTTCCCCGCAGTCGCTGCCGATATTCGCTCGGGGTTTCGTGCATTTCGTGGCGGAAGTGCCGGTTGAAATTCGACAGATTCGCGTAGCCCACTTCAAAACAGATATTCGACACGCTGAGGCCGCTCTGTGCGAGCAATCGACAGGCGCGCTGCACGCGCAGTTTGCGGGTCAGGTCGACGAAAGTGTGGCCGGTCGAGCGTTTGAAGAATTTCGAGAACGCCGGTTCGCTCATCTGCAGGCGCTGGGCGATCACCGACAGGCGCAGTTCATCGCCAAGGTCGTTGAGGATGTAGTCGAACACGATGCTCATGCGCTCGGCAGTCAGGGCATCGAGCATCGGCGCGTAGTGCAGGCTGGCAAGAGTCTTGCGTTCGCGTTCGGGCGCTGCGGCCAGCAGTTGCAGCAGCGCAAGGAACAGGCATAACCGCTCAAACCCCTGGCTCTGGCCAATCTGCTCAAGCAACTGCGCGGCTTTCTCACGCGTGGCCCCGCTGAACTCAACGCCTCGCGCCGCTTGGCGAAACAGACTCTGCAGCTCGCTGAGTTCAGGCACCAGATTGCGCAGTTGCATCAACGCCTGACCATCGAACTGCAACACCACGTCGCGTCCGGCAATCAACTCGCCTTTGCCCAGGTCGCTGATCCAGTCGTGGGGCAATCCCGGCCCGATCAGCGCGACGTGCCCCGCCTCGAACAGACCAATGTAATCGCCCGCGAGCAAGCGGCCGCTGCCCTCGCGGATCAGGTGAATTTCGAATTCGGGATGATGATTCCAGCGCGCCAGATCAAATGGATAGTCGTGCTGATACCAGCGAAAGCTGTGCTGCGGCTCGTTGAGGATCACTTCGAGCGCCGCTGGTTTTTCCGCCATGGTGGTCGAGCTCATCACGATCACGCCTTTGTTATTTTTTTAGTACTGCAAGAATCCCACTGCAATGCAGGCCTTGGCTAGCTCGACGTTTGGCGGCGACTGATACTTTTTTTCCTTCGGCCCGCGCGGTTAAAAAAGTACCAGTCAGGTGTAGGCCGATGATTTGTGAGGCGTTGGTCGAGCTGCTGTAATCGGCTTGCCATTGCGGCTGACAACAATAAATTCCTGCTGCCGACGCTGCAGAGCGGAGAACACCATGAAACGTTTGCAAGGTAAAAGTACGCTGATCACCGGTTCGGCGCGCGGCATTGGTCGCGCCTTCGCCCAAGCCTATATCGACGAAGGCGCGACCGTGGCCATCGCTGATATCAACCTCGAACGTGCGCAAATCACCGCTGGCGAGCTGGGCCCGAATGCCTACGCCGTGGCAATGGACGTCACTGACCAGACCTCTATCGACGCCGCCATCGCCACGGTGGTCGGCAAGGTCGGCAAGCTCGACATCCTGATCAACAACGCCGCGCTGTTTGACCTCGCGCCCATCACCGAGATCACCCGCGACAGCTTCGACCGGCTGTTCTCGATCAACGTCGCCGGCACGCTGTTTACCCTGCAGGCTGCCGCGCGGCAAATGATCGCCCAGGGGCATGGCGGCAAAATCATCAACATGGCCAGTCAGGCCGGGCGGCGCGGCGAAGCGTTGGTGGCGGTGTATTGCGCGAGCAAAGCAGCGGTGATCAGCCTGACCCAATCGGCCGGGCTGAACCTGATCAAGCACCGGATCAACGTCAACGCGATTGCTCCGGGCGTGGTCGATGGCGAGCATTGGGACGGCGTCGACGCGTTGTTTGCCAAGTACGAAAACCGCCCGCTCGGCGAGAAGAAAAAACTCGTCGGCGACGAAGTGCCGCTGGGGCGCATGGCGACGGCGCAAGACTTGGTCGGGATGGCGATTTTCCTCGCTTCGGCGGAAAGCGATTACATCGTCGCGCAGACCTATAACGTCGATGGCGGCAACTGGATGAGCTGATCGAGTACCCGCGCAGCCGGTTCGGCTGGTATTGTGCAGCGCTGTGAAAATACGCCGCATGACTGTGAGGGAATTGACGTTGAGTAATGATGAAAAGTTGACTGGCGACCTGTTCGAAGTCGATAAGCGCCTGGGCCTCAAACCCGTGGTCGACTTCAACAACTATCTGCGGATGGCCTTCGGTGACGGCCAATGCACGTGCATCCGTTGCGTCGAAACCGCCGGTGACCAGACTGATTACGAGTATCAGCACACCTTCAACCTCGACGGCCAGGTGCTCAACCGCCGCTTCGCTTCCACCGCCGGCAGCGACGTTTTAATGGTGTTGAAGAAGGCCTGGCTGTCGTATTCCAAAGCGGAGCTGGAGGTTTACGGCAATCTGGCGCTCGACACGGTCAAGGAATTCGTCGAGCCACAGCTGCACAAACGCTTGCAACCGTTGTTCCTCGCCAGCGGTCTGGTCAAGGACGTCGACGGTAACCTGCAATTGCAACAACAACTGGCGGCCTGACCCAGCACCGGGAGACACCTCAATGCCCCCGATGCTGCCAGTTGCGAGTCCCTGAACGGATTACTTGGGCTGGGCCACGGTGCGCAGATAAGGTTTCACCGTGGTGAAACCTTCGGGGTATTTCTTGCGTGCGTCTTCATCGGAAACCGAAGTCGGGATGATCACGTCGTCGCCCGGACGCCAGTTCACCGGGGTCGCCACCGTGTGTTTGGCGTTCAGTTGCAGCGCGTCGAGCAGACGCAATACTTCGTCAAAATTGCGCCCGGCGCTCATCGGGTAGATGAGCATTGCCTTGACCTTCTTGTCCGGGCCGATGATGAACACCGAGCGCACCGTCGCGTTGTCCACGGCGGTGCGCGTGCCGCCGCTGGCGTTCGGGTGGATCATGTCGTAGAGCTTGGCGACCACCAGATTCTCGTCACCGATCATCGGGTAATTGACCGCGTGGCCCTGAGTCTCTTCGATGTCCTTGGCCCAACTGGCGTGGTTGCTGACCGGGTCGACGCTGAGCCCGACGACCTTGGTGTTGCGCTTGTCGAACTCCGGTTTGAGCCCGGCCATATAGCCCAGTTCAGTGGTGCAGACCGGGGTGAAGTCCTTCGGATGGGAAAACAGAATCGCCCATTTATCGCCGATCCATTGGTGGAAATTCAGTGTGCCTTCAGTGCTTTCAACGGTGAAGTCCGGTGCCTCGTCGCCAATACGGATTGCCATGATGATCTCCTTACGGTGAGGTCGTGGGGGAGCCCAACAGCCTTCGCCAACGGCGTTGAACCTTGTCAACGCGAGACAGTATAGGAGACGGTTTGCGACCTGCCGGTTACTCGCAACTTGCGGTAACAGGAACCCTCGGCAAGGCGCGTTTGTGTGCGGTTTTGCTGTAGGCATTTTCGATAATCTGCCGCGCCTGCGCCGATACCGTTTCGCCCATCAGGTAAGCGTCAATCTCCTCATAAGTGCAGCCATACGCCGCCTCATCGAGCTTGCCCGGCGCCAGTTCTTCGAGGTCGGCGGTCGGTGGTTTGCGCACTAAATGCGCCGGGGCTTGCAGGGCATCGGCGAGCAGGCGCACCTGGGTTTTGGTCAGGCCTGACAGCGGCGCCAGATCGCAGGCGCCATCGCCGAATTTGGTGAAGAACCCCATCAACGCTTCGGCGCCGTGGTCGGTGCCGACGACTAGCCCGCCGCTGAAATTGGCGATCGCATATTGCGCGAGCATCCGCGCCCGCGCCTTGACGTTACCCTTGGCGAAATCCAGCAATTGGGCCGAAGGCTGCAAGCCGTCAATGGCGATGTTGGCCATCAAGCCATCGACGCACGCGGCGATATTGGCGGTGGTGATCAGGTCCGGGCCGATGAAGTCGAGTGACGCCTGGGCATCTTGCTCATCGGCCTGAGTTTTGTAGGGCAAACGCACGGCAATGAAACGTGCCTGATAGTGTTCGTCGCGCAGTTGCTCGACCGCCAATTGGCACAAGCGCCCGGCG
The DNA here is from genome assembly GCF_002836905.1 of Pseudomonas sp. 43NM1. NCBI lineage: Bacteria > Pseudomonadati > Pseudomonadota > Gammaproteobacteria > Pseudomonadales > Pseudomonadaceae > Pseudomonas > Pseudomonas sp. 43NM1. The sequence continues at coordinate 15,965 of NZ_MKGS01000160.1, forward strand.
GTCAGCGAATCGACGCCGCCGCTGATACCCAGGACCAAAGCCTTGCAACCGGACTCGCGCAACACCTGTTTGATGAAGTCGATGCGCCGGGCGATTTCTGCGCTTTCGCCACCCTTTTTCAGTTGACGGTCGATGCCCAGGTCCCGGGCAATACTGCCTTGCTGTTGTGTGGTCATCTCAGGCTCCCAGTTGCGGATTGATCAGCGTGACGTTGAACACTTGCGCCGCGTAGCGCAGGAACGAGGCGTCTTCGCAGACGTTTTTGATCGGGTCATCGGAGAACTTCACCACCGGTTCGCCGTGCACGCGCACCAGTTTCATGACGATGCTCAGCGGTTCGACGCCTTCGACGTCGCACGCCAGGCTGGTGCCCATGCCGAAGCCGAATTTGGCCTTGCCGCGCACGTGGCGCAGGATCGGCAAGCATTTTTCGAAGTTGAGACCGTCGGAGAACATCAGGTCCTTGGTCCGCGGGTCGATGCCCAGCTCTTTATAACGGCCCAGCACTTTGTCGGCCCAGACGATCGGGTCACCGGAATCCTGGCGCAGACCGTCGTAAAGCTTGGCGAAGTACAGGTCAAAATCCTTGAGGAAAAAGTCGGTGCTGATGCAGTCGGTCAGCGCGATCCCCAAGCGGCCACGGTACTCGTGCACCCAGTTTTCCAGCGCGGCGTTCTGGCTCTCGCGCAACCGCCCGAGTTGCTGGTGCACCATTAGCCACTGGTGGGCCATGGTGCCGATCAGTGGCAAGTCGAATTCGTATGCCAGGTGCGCGTTGCTGGTGCCGACGAACACACCAGGGAAGTCGCTGCGCATCACGTTCACCACTTCGCGCTGGGCGCGGAATGACAGGCGCCGCCGGGTCGAGAAGTCCGAAACGCGCAACTCGGCGAGCTCTTCGCGGCTGGCGTTTTTCTCCAGCCATTCAAACTTCTGATAGAGCTGGCGCGTGACGTCAGCCAGTTCGACTTCAGGGTATTTGTCGCGGTTGCGCAACTCGCTGACCATCGCCAATACCGGTTGCTCGAACATGATGCAGTGCAGCATCGGCCCGCGAACGCGGATGTTCAGTTGACCGTCGATTTCCGCGACGTGGATGTAACGCAGATTGAAGCGGAACAAACCGAGGAATTGTTCGAAGTCCGGTGTCAGGTATTCGCGGAAGCGTTTGTTGAACAGAAACCGCTGCTCGCCCTCGCGCAGTTGCAGGCCGGCGAGTTTCTCCAGTTCTTCGCGCAACTGCGGGATCAGGTGCCCGAGGCGTTCTTTCGAGCGAACGATGAACTGGTATTCCACCTCGACGTTCGGGTGCTGGTGCAGCACCGCTTGCATCATGGTGAAGGTGTAGTAATCGGTGTCCAGAAGGCTCTGGATCACGCCGTTGTCGCGGTCGAATGCACTGTCCATGTCATTTTCCTTATGCGTTTGCCAACGTGGCGGTTTCTTCGCGAGTCGCGGTAACCGCGATGCCCGCGTGTTGCATTTGCTCAATGGCTTGAGTGGCGCCCTCCTCGCTGATCGCCCGGCACGCCGGCAGGTGCACGATCACTTTGAAACCAGCGGCGGCGAGTTGCAGCGCGGTGGTCTTGACGCAGAAATCCAGGGCCAGACCACCAACGATGACTTGCTGCACTTGCTGGCTTTTCAGGTATTCGATGACGCCGGTGGAGAGCTTGCCGTGCAGGTCGTGGTAGCAGGCGCCATACGGATGAAGGTCCGGCTCGACACCCTTCCACACGAAGTAGTCGTAGTCATATGGGCTGGGCAATTCGTCGAGCAATTTGAAGCCTTCGGTGCCGGGGATGCAGTGGCTGACCCAAGTCACATCGGCGTGTTCGAGGCCGGTTGGCTGAAGCATCTGCGCGTGCTCGGCGACCACCCACGGTGCCTGCGGCGAATGGGCGTCCTTGCTGCCGACCCGCAGACTGGCGAGGGCGGCGATGAAGTTCAGTTCGCCGCCGATCTGATCGCCGCCAGCCACGGGCAGCTCATCCGGGCACAGCGGCGTAAAGCTTTTTTGTGCATCGACATCGAAGGAAGCGGTTTTCACGGTTGGGCTGGTCATGGCGTGCTCTCCTGTTCTTGGAGCCAAAGGTACATGTCGTGTACTTTCATGGCAAGCGAGTTTTTAAAAAAGATTTTCGAACAGCTTGTTCTACTTAAACGCTGCGACTTGGCTATTTGGCGTGAACGGATTTTGGTGCTAGGGTACACGTCATGTACCTAGAAAGGAAGATCAGCCATGTTCGAGTTAGCCCTGTACGGCGGCGCGTTCAACCCGCCACACGCCGGTCACGCCCAAGTGATGATCGAAGCCGCCGCACGGGCCAGGCGCGTGCTGGTCGCCCCAAGCTTTCGCCACCCCTATGGCAAACGTATGGCGGATTACCCGTTGCGGCTGAGCTGGCTGCAATCGATTGTCGAGCACGTCCGGCCGTTGTGCCGTGGCGATATTGCCGTCAGCCGCGTCGAACAGCAGATTGCACGCGAGATTGACGGGCCGATCTACAGCTACACCCTGCTCGCCCACCTCGCCGAGAGCCTGGCGCTGGACGGTAAAAAGATTGCCTTGGTGGTTGGCGAAGACATTGCGCAGTTGCTGCCGACCTTCTATCGCGGCCAGGAATTACTGGAGCGTTTTTCGATCATGTGCATCGAGGAAACCATTCATGTACGCAGCACCGCGATTCGCCAACGTCTGGCGTTGGGCGAGGCTTTGCCCAGTCAATGGATGGCGCCGGGGATGAACCCGGTAAACTACGACCTCTACGCCGCTCACGGAAACTCCCATGCCTGACCGCACCGCGCTGCCCACTGAAACTTTGCCCCGAGCCTACTTGCACACCATCGACCTGTGCGTGTTGCGCTACTGCCGTGACAGTCACGCCTTGCAAATCCTCCTCAATCGCCGCGAAGCCGAGCCGTTCGCCGGCCACTGGGCGTTGCCCGGCATCGTCGTCAACGGCGGCGTCGAAGACCTGACACTGGCCGACGCGGTCGAGCGGTTGCGCCAATCGAGCAAGGTCGGCATGCCGTTGGCGTGGATCGAACAGGTCGGCACGGTCGGCGATGCGTTTCGCGACCCACGCTGCTGGTCGTCATCGACGTTTTACCTGGCGATCGTCAGCGAGCCGGTGCAGCTCGCCGAGCATCAGCGCTTTTTCCCGTTGCAGGACGTCGCCGATGCCTCGACCAAATTGCCGTTCGATCACAACCACCTGGTCGCCGCCGTGCAGGATCGCCTGCTGTCGAAATCGCTTTACAGCAGCCTGCCGCTGATGTTCCTCGGCAACGAGTTCAGCGCGCCGGAAGCGGTGAATATTTTCTCGCTGGTGCTGGAGCGCCCGGTGCTCAAAACCAGCATTCGCCAACGCCTGTTGAAGATGACCGAGGCCGGCCATTTGCAGGAAACCGGGCGCAAGAAGAGCGGCGACGGCGGCCGCCCGCAAGCCACCGTCGAGAACCTGAAACCTGCGAGTCTTTATCTGTTTGACCGGTGTTTTCTCGAGTGACGATTGACCAGTACGCGGCGAGCGTTTGAACGGCAGCATTGCGCTCAGTCGCAGCGCATGCGACCCCTTGAAAACCCCACAAATCAGCCCGATTTTCCTTCCGCAAATCAAAAGGTAACGTCGGCCGTCAATTGCTTTGAATTTTTTTCTGACGCGACCACTCCTTTATCTATGAGCAAAAGGAGGGGGACTCATGAACACCGGTCTTTACGTCATTGAGTACAAACTGCACGGCAAAACCAAGTCGTTCATTATCCGCGCCAAGGTAATGAACAATGGGGATGCCTGGCACTGGGCAAGTTGTGATGCCGGCATCGCGCCGATACCCAAACCCGGTCGACCGCCGCTCAAGGTTGTGTCCAAACCCCAGGCTGAAAAGTACGGGGTGACCGAGGTCAAGTGGCGTGAATCGGCAACGTTGACCTGGTCGGAGGTGACGACATCGTAAGCACTGACGGACACCTCGCCTGACCACCACCGCCCCCGTAGGAGCGAGGCTTGCCCGCGAAAGCTCTTCAACAGTCAGCAATGATGTTGAACGTGCAGACGCCTTCGCGGGCAAGCCTCGCTCCTACAGGGGGTTTCATTTATGCAAAATAAACGGCGCCGGCAAATTTGCCGGCGCCGTTTTATTGCAGCTGCACGTTAGCGCGTGACAGGACGGTTTTTGCAGCGTCAGCCCAGCGCGGTATCGAGGAACATCATCACTCCGAAACCGAGCATCAAACCGAGCGTCGCCGGGGTCTCGTGGCCATTGCGGTGAGTCTCCGGAATCACTTCATGCGACACCACAAAAATCATCGCTCCGGCCGCCAGGCCCAACGCGACCGGGTAGCCCAGGGCAAAACTGCTGGAGATGCCCAGGCCAATGACCGCACCCAGTGGCTCCATCAATCCCGAGCCAATCGCGATCAGCGCCGCGCGCCAGGTCGAGATGCCGGTGACGCGCAAGGCGAGTGCCACGGCGAGGCCTTCGGGGATGTCCTGAATCGCAATCGCGGTGGTCAGCGGCAGGCCGACTTTCATGTCGCCATTGGCGAAACTCACACCAATCGCCATGCCTTCGGGCAGGTTGTGCAAAGTGATCGCCAGCACGAACAGCCATACGCGATTGAAACGCTGCGCTTCCGGTCCTTTGCGCCCGCTCTTCTCGTGCTCATGCGGAACAAAGCGCTCCAGCCCGACCATCAGCGCCACACCCAGTGCCAATCCAAAAACCACCACACAGGCTGAGAGCAGTTTGTTGCCGGCAATCGACTGCGCCGCGTCGATGCCGGGCAGGATCAGCGAGAACGAACTGGCGGCGAGCATCATCCCGGCAGCGAAGCCGAGCATGATGTCTTGCGTGCGGGCGCTGATGTCGCGCAATACCACGGCGGCGACGGCGCCGAGGGCGGTCGCGCCGAAACCGGAAAAACCACCGAGCAAGGCGTAATTCAGGTTGGCGCGGTTATCGCCAGTGAACGCGCTGTAACCGCTGATCAGCAACAGAACCGTGACGCCCACCAAGGTCGCCCAGAACAGGACGGCCAACCAATTGCCGCTCTTGCCGGGGTCAAGCCCGGCGTGCCAGGACGTTCTGCTGGGCGAAGAAGGGTCAGACATAAAAACCTCTATTTGCCATTGGAGCGTTTGCCGTTCGCCCTCGGTGCCGCCGCGTGGATCTGCCGCGAGAGCCGTGACGCCTCCCGCTCGAAAGCCATTGCGGTGGAGCTGAACAGACGCGAAAAGCCCTCGAACGATTCTGCCGAGGACATCCTTGTAGTAGAGACCATTTGGTTCACCTCAATTGTTCAATCTGCTTTTGTTAAATGGAGTTTTTCAGCAAAAAAAAAACCGCACGCCAACGTGGCGTGCGGTCGTCCGTCAGGCATCTGCCTGTTGCTGCATGCCTGCACCCAGATCCGCGCCCGTAACCGGGTCGCTGTCAGGGTCGGACATGGTGCGCATTTTCATGTCCAGCAGCAGCTCTTCGTCCTCGGCGCTCAGTTGCACGCTGGCCGAGCCATCGCCGCCGTCCACCGCCGGTTGCGGGTCTTCGACGTATTCCCAATCCTCGCCCTGATTCCACGGCCCGCGTGTACTGCCCTCGCCCTGCGACAGGTTGAAGTAGACGTTGGTGAACTCCGGCATGCCCGGAAGCTTGCCTTGGGGGAAGTTCGGCTGGATCGCGTGCAAGGCTTTTTCGAAGGACAGTTGATGGGCGATTTCACGGGTCATCAGGAAACCGAGCGCTTCTTTCACACCGGGATCATCGGTGACGTTCATCAGTCGTTCGTAGACAATTTTCGCCCGCGCCTCGGCGGCGATGTTCGAGCGGAAATCTGCGGTCGGCTCGCCGATGGTATCGACGTAGGCGGCTGACCACGGCACGCCCGCCGAGTTGGTTAATGGCGCGCCGGCGCCGTACAGCAGGCTGGTGATGTGCGAATCGTTACCGGCGCCATTGATCGCGCGATATAACTCCCCCTCTTCCTCCACGCCTTCGGCCAGTCGACCCTTGGCGCCCTTGTTGAGCATGACGATGATCGAACCGACGATCTCCAGGTGGCTGAGCTCCTCGGTGGCGATGTCCATCAGCAGGTCTTTCCTGCCTGGATCATCTTCGGCCAGCGCCTGGGTAAAGTAGCGCGAGGCGGCCGCGAGTTCGCCTTGGGCGCCGCCAAATTGTTCCAGTAAAAGGTTTGCCAACCCTGGGTTCGGTTGAGCTACGCGTACGGTGTATTGGAGTCGCTTGTTGTGTAAAAACATGATGGATCTCCTCAGGCCTTAAAGGCTGCGTAACTCATTCGCCGGTTGACCGAATGCGCCGCCCACAATCATCTGAAGCTGGGGCCATCGGGAAAATTTTATAAAGATTGAAGGCCCGCGACAGGCGGCATCGAACGCGGCAAATCGACGGTTTTCTGTGCCAGTCGTCGGTGATTGGCGAAACACTTCAAACTTTGGATTGCTCGCAGATCTCAACCGCTGTCACGCGGATTCGAGGCGATCAGCGAGGGGCTGGGCGCAAAAAGCAAAATTGCCATGTGCTCTGCTCGTTCTTACTTACGTCGCAGTGTTCACTGCCGGTTTTTATGCCTTTTTTCATCCCTTTGTAATGCTTGGAGCTTCCTCGATGCCGTCGCCCAAATCCCTGCCCGTTGCGTTGCTCGGGATGGCCCTCGCCTGCCCGGCCATGGCTGCGGCCGAAGGCCTGGAATTGGGGCAAGTGCTGATTCAAGGTGAGCAGCAAAGTGGCGAAGATCAGAGCATCGAAGCGGCTGAAACACGGCTCGCCGAGGTGCCCGGCGCGACCAATGTCGTCGACCTGCGCCGACCGTTGCAGGGGCGTGTCGCGAGTAATCAGGACGTGCTGGCCTATCAACCGGGCGTGTATGCGCAGTCGGCGGGCAATGAAGGTGTGAAGATTTCGATTCGCGGCTCGGGGATCAACCGCGCACCGGGCGCGCATGCGTCGGGGCTGTACGCGATGCTCGACGGTTTGCCGCTGACCGGCCCCGGCGGTACGCCTTATGAATTGCTCGAGCCGCTTTGGCTCGATCACGTCGAAGTGCTGCGCGGCGCCAATGGTTTCGACCGTGGCGCGCTGGCACTCGGCGGCGCCATCGATTACGTCAGCCACACCGGTTACGACGCACCGAAGTTGCAAGTGCGTTACGCCACCGGCAGCCACGGCTATCAGCAGCGTCAGATCAGTTCCGGGCAAGTGCTCGGCGACCTCGATTACTACGTCGCCCTCACCGATGCGCGCGCCGACGGTTATCAGGACCACACCGCGAGCGAAAGCCAAGGGCTGATCGCCAACGTCGGTTATCGTTTCAATCCGAACCTCGAAACGCGCTTTTACCTGCGTTATCGCGAAACCGATAACGACCTCGCCGGACGAGTGACCAAGCATTCCATCGAGCACGACCCGCGCGCAGCCAATCCGGCTTACGTGTCGCGCGACGACAGCCGCAAGCAACCGGGCAGCACCTTCTTCGGCAACAAGACCACCTATTACATCGACGACGATTCGAGCCTCCAGACCGGCCTGGTTTATCACGACTATCCGATGGATTTGCGCGAAGGCCCGAACCGTTTGAAAGTTGCCTACAGCGACGTCAGTGGCACCTTCGATTACAAGCGCCGCGACAGCCTCTGGGGCATGGAAAGCCGCAGTACGCTGGGGCTGCGTGTGACCAAACACTTGCCGAATGACGGCGCCAGCGAATTGGTGCGCATCCCCGGCGGCAATACCGCCGGTTACGCGCCGGGCACGCACATGCGCAATTTCACTTATCAGGGCTCGGACACCGTACTGCACGTAGGCAACGACCTGGAAATCGCCGATGACCTGTGGCTGACCACCGGCCTCGCAGCGATCTATACCCGCCGCGAAAGCGCGGTCACCTACCCCGAAGGTGGCGGCAAGACCAGCATGGGCGATTGGGATTACGCGCCACGTTTGGGCCTGCGCTATCAAGTGACGCCGGACGTGCAAGTGTTCGGCAATCTCAGCCGTTCGGTCGAAGGGCCGCACCCGTGGTCGCTGATCTACAGCGCCGACCAGCGCTTCCCGGCAGGCAGCGGCGCGGCCACCGGCACCCAGCGCGACCCGATCAAACTGCAAAACCAGACGGCGACCACCCTCGAACTCGGCGGCCGTGGCGACAGCGCGTTCGGCCAGTGGAGCCTGGCCTGGTATTACGCGCAAGTGCGCCACGAATTGCTTTCGGTATTGCCTGACGCCAACGCCGTCACGCCTTACGAACTCAACGCCAGCCCGACTGTGCACCAAGGCGTTGAAGCGAGCCTGCAAAGCACGTTGTGGTCGGCGGACAATGGCGACCGATTGAGCCTGCGCCAGAGCTATACCTTCAGCGATTTCCATTACCGCGACGACGAGCGTTTCGGCGACAACCGCCTGCCCGGCCTGCCGATGCATTACTACCAGGGCGAGTTACGCTACGACTGGCGCCAGGGTTTCTTCGCGGCGCTGAACACGCAATGGGTGTCGAAAACCGCGGTCGATTACGCCAACAGTTACTACGCCGATCCTTATGCGACGTTCGGTGCAACCCTCGGTTACAACGCGCCCAAGGATGACTGGCAAACCTGGCTCGACCTGCGCAACCTGACCAACAAACACTACGCCGCCACCGTCACGCCGGGCTACGACGACAAAGGCCTCGACGCCGCCCGCTCGACGCCGGGCGAAGGCATGGCGATGTACTTCGGCGTGTCGTGGAGTTTGCGTTAAACCCCAAGTGATCGCGCCACTTATAGGGTTACGCCACATCATCGGCAACGCCGCGTCCTGTAGCAGCTGGCGAAGCCTGCGTCCGGCGGCGCAGCCGTCGTAAATCCGGATGGCAAGACTCAACTGAAACACCGCGTTGGCTGATTTGGCGACGGCTTCGCCGCCGAACGCAGGCTGCGCCAGCTGCTACAAAGGGATCGGGTTGTTGGCGAAGGACGGGGTTATCGGCGGATGACGTCTAAAGGCATGCTATGCGTGAAAGCAAATCTCCATCGGCAACGCCACGTCCCCTGTAGCAGCTGGCGAAGCCTGCGTCCGGCGGCGCAGCCGTCGTAAATCCGGATGGCAAGACTCAACTGAAACACCGCGTTGGCTGATTTGGCGACGGCTTCGCCGCCGAACGCAGGCTGCGCCAGCTGCTACAAAGGGGCGGGGTTGTTGGCGAAGGACGGGGTTATCGGCGGATGACGTCTAAAGGCATGCCTTGCGGGGAAGTAAATCTTCATCGGCAACGCCGCGTCCTGTAGCAGCTGGCGAAGCCTGCGTCCGGCGGCGCAGCCGTCGTAAACCCGGATGGCGAGATTCAACTGAAACACCGCGTTGGCTGATTTGGCGACGGCTTCGCCGCCGAACGCAGGCTGCGCCAGCTGCTACATAGGGACGGGGTTATCGAGAAAGGACCGGAGTTATCGGCGGTTGACGTTTTTAGGCATGCCGCGTAAGAAAGCCTATTCGCGATTAGCGCAATCATCGAATGGGTTTTTTTCTCATGAGCAAAGCGTCTTACGTCCCGCCCAAGGTCTGGAAAAACACCGCGCCGTCCGGCGGCCAGTTCGCCAGCATCAATCGGCCGATTGCCGGGCCGACTCACGACAAACAGCTGCCAGTCGGCGAACACCCGTTGCAGCTCTACTCGCTGGCCACGCCGAATGGGGTCAAGGTCACCATTCTGCTGGAAGAGTTGCTCGCACTCGGCCACAGCGGCGCCGAATACGATGCCTGGCTGATCCGCATCAACGAAGGCGATCAGTTCTCCAGCGGCTTCGTCGATATCAACCCGAACTCGAAAATCCCCGCACTGCTCGACCGCAGCGCCGAACCGCCGATTCGGGTGTTCGAATCGGGCTCCATCCTGCTCTATCTCGCGGAAAAATTCGGCGCATTCCTGCCCAGCGATCCCGCCGGACGCACTGAAACTCTGAACTGGCTGTTCTGGCAAATGGGCGCCGCGCCGTACCTGGGCGGTGGCTTCGGGCACTTCTACGCCTACGCGCCGGAGAAGCTCGAATACCCGATCAATCGCTTCACCATGGAAGCCAAACGGCAACTGGACGTGCTGGATCGACGCCTCGCCGAGAGTCCTTATCTGGCCGGCGATGAGTACAGCATTGCCGACATCGCCGTGTGGCCGTGGTACGGGCAATTGGTCCGCGACAACGTTTATTCAGCCGCCGAATTCCTCTCCGCGCAGGACTACACCCACCTGCAGCGCTGGGCCGAGGACATCGCCAATCGTCCGGCGGTGATTCGTGGGCAGCGCGTCAACCGGACGTGGGGCGACGAGTCGAGCCAAGTGCCGGAGCGGCATCAGGCTGCGGACCTGGACTGACGATCAGCGCACTCGCTTGCAACGCCTCCAGGCCCATCGGTTTGGCGAAGAAATAACCCTGGGCCTGCCCCGCGCCCATTTCGCGCAGCAGGACCAGCGTCGCTTCATCCTCGACACCTTCGGCGACCACGCTGAGATCGAGCGATTCCGCCATGCGCACAATCGCCCGGACAATCGCGCGGCTGCGCGAACTGCTGGTCAGTTCAAGGATGAACGACTTGTCGATCTTCAACCCGCTGAAGCGGTATTGGTGCACGTAACTCAGGGACGAGAACCCGGCGCCGAAGTCATCCAGCACCACCGACATGCCGTTGTCGGCCAATTGCTGCATGGTCAGCCGGGCGATGGCCGGTTCCGCGACCAGCGCGCCTTCAGTCAGCTCCAGGCAAATCCGCGACGGCGCGACTTGGTGCAACGTCAACAAGGCCAGCACATCAGTGGCGAAATCCGGCCGGGTCATGCTGTAGCTCGAGCAATTGACGTGCACCGGCGGCCAGTTCGCGTGTTCCGCTTGCGCGAGAATCGCGGCGATGCTGTTGAGCATGTACAAATCCAGCCGGCCAATCAGGCGCAAGCCTTCGACATCCGGCAAAAACTCGCCCGGCGCGATAATCCGCCCGCCCGGTTGATGCCAACGAATCAATGCCTCCAGCGCAACCAACTCGCCAGTGTCGACGCTGACAATCGGCTGGAAATACGGCAGCAGTTCGTCGCTGCGTTTCAGCGCGTTGCGCAACGCCCCTTCGCGCTCAACCTGATCGGAGACTTCGCGGCGCACTTCCTGATTGAACACCGCGTAACTGTCGCGCCCGGCACTTTTGACCCGATACATCGCCGCATCGGCGTCGCGCAGCAAGTCTGCCGGCTCGTGGTGAAACTGGCTGTCGGCGCTGACAATGCCAATGCTGCAAGAGGAAAACACCTCGTGGCCATTGATGAAGAACGGCAGGTCGAACGCCAGCAAAATACGCTCGGCGATATCGATCACCGCTTCCAGTGGCGCACCCGGCGCCAGCACCGAAAACTCGTCGCCGCCCAACCGGGCGAGCATGTCGGTGTCGCGCAGACAGCCGCGCAGACGATTCGCGGCTTGCATCAACAACAGATCGCCAAAGTGGTGGCCGAGGCTGTCGTTGACCATTTTGAAACGGTCGAGGTCGATGAACATCACCGCCAGATTGCCGCCCTCACTGCCGAAGCGTTCCCAGGCCTGATTCAGATGCTGCTGCAGATAGGTGCGGTTCGGCAGCCCGGTCAGCGCATCGTGGGAGTTTTCGTGTTGCAGCTTGGCGTTGGCGTGATCGAGTTCGCGGGTGCGGTCCTGCACCCGCGCCTCGAGTTTGAGATTGGCGGCGTGAATCGCTTCGGCGGCGGTACGGCGCGACAGCGCGGTGTCGATGTGTCGCGAAACAAAGGTCAGCAGTTCCTGATCGCGCTGGGTATAGCGCACCGGCGAGGTATAGCTTTGCACCGCCAGCACGCCGCGCACCACGTCGCCGTCGAACAACGGAATGCCCAGCCACGAATACGAGCGCACCGACTCATGGGCCAATTCGATTTCGCCGGTTGCGGACAAACGCTCAGCTTCGTCGGTGTCAATCAGGCACGGGCGGCGCTGGCGAATCACATACTCGGTCAGGCCGCGACGGCCACGCCGGGCGACCGGACGGACGATCTGCCGTTCATCGACGTAATACGGAAAGGTCACTTCGCTGGTCGCGTCGTCGAACAGCGCGATGTAGAAGTTTTGCGCGAACAACAAATCGCCAACGATGCCATGCAAGGTTTGAAACAGCTCAGCCATGTCGCCGGGCTGGCTCGACAGTTCGGCAATCTGGAACAGCGCACTTTGCAGGTGCTCGGCGCGCTCGCGGTCGAGCACTTCCTGACGCAAGGCATCGTTCAGCGCTGACAGTTCCAGAGTGCGGCGCATCACCGTTTCTTCGAGGTCGGCGCGGTGCAGAATACGGTCCAGCGCCATCGCCACGTGGCGCGCAACCACCAGAAACAACGCGCGATCTTCGGCGCTGTAAATCCGCGAGACCTCGTAGACCTGCATCGCGAGCATGCCAAACACGTCGTCCGAGGCATTTTTCAGCGGCGCACCCATCCAGAATTCCGGACAATCACCCACGCAATAAAAACGCCCCTCTGCCTCCGCCGCGTGAATCCCGGCGGCGTCGATCAGCAACGGATGGCCGGAGGTCAACACTTGCGCGGTCAGCGACAGGTGCTCGGGGTCGAGGAATTCGTAGTTTTCCGATTCCAGCGCTTCAACGTCGATGGTGTCGACGTAATACGGGTAATCCATCTTGCGCGTGTGCGGGTCGTAGAGGACGAGGTAAAAGTTTTCCGCGTCGATCAGGCTGGCCAGCAGTTGATGGACGCCGACCAGAAACACCGAGCGGTCGCGGGTCGAACTGGCCAGATAAGTGATTTCGTACAGCACCCGCTGAGTAATCTGCGCCCGCGCCAAGGTGTTGGTCTGCACCTGAACGCCCAGCCGTTGGGCAAACTCGGCGAGCGCCGGGTCGGCGGCCTCGTTAATCGGCGCAAGCAGCCAGCCGAGCACGGTTTCGCCACGGCCGGTGGGCCAACGGTGCAGGCCTCGAGTCTGGCAAAACTGTGCAAATTCTTCGTTGCTGACGGTCGATGGCCATTGCGCCTGCGCATCGCCCTGACCAACCAAGTGCAAATGTTCTCCGGCGCGATAAACCACCCACTCCTTGCTGTGAGCGCCGTTGCGCGCGGCTTCCAGTAAGTTTTCGATGCTGTCGCCACTGTCAGCGTGGGCCATGTCAGGTGTGTCCGGGTTCTCTTTCAATTGAGAGGCGACAGCGTCGCAATCGTTCGATTGCCGCGAGGCGTCGGCGGTCAATGGAAGAAAACTCATCAGCACTCCCTGGGGCCAAAAACTGGCGAGACTTTTTATTGATTGCTAGCAATGTGCCAGTGGACTTCTCGTTTAAAGCTTATAGCGGTTTTTTTCAATATTTTTATTCACTTAAGTTCAACCATGAGACAGATAACCCGGCCACTCGCCTCGGCCGGGAATTCTCTGCTCAACCGATTCTAGCCCTTGCTGCTCGACGGGTCGGCGCTGCGCGGGTAGGTGCGTTCTTCCTGAATAGTGCCGTCCTCCTTGTGAATCTTCAGCGAAGCGGTTTTGTCCTTGAAAAACGCCGCCGACATTTCGATCAGCTCGGATTTGGTCTCGGCGGTCTTCAACACTTTATCGTCGCCCTCCTTCTTCAACTGCCAGCCTTTGCCCGATATCGCGATGTGATAGTTGTCCATGGTGTTTTCCTTGTTATTTAGAAACGGGTTTCAAACCGATTTTGCGGCGCATTTCATTAGTGATCGTCTGTCGGGTTTTCGCGTAATCGGCCCATGGGTCCTCCCCCAGTTCGCCCAGGCGTTCGTGCAAGTTGTGGATGTTCCAGACATTGGCGCCTTTGATTTCGGCGACTTCCTCGCGATAAATCGGCACGGACACCGGCAAACCTTCGCGTGTACGCGCCGCATAGGCATTGATGGTAGTCGCGCCTTTTGCATTGCGCAGGTAATCGATGAAGATCCGCCCGACACGGTTTTTCGGCCCCGACACCGCCGAAAATCGCTGCGGAATCAGCTTGGCCATGTACTTGACGATGCCGTGGCTGAATTCCTTGACCGAGTCCCAACTGTCCTTGGGCGTGAGCGGCACCACCAGATGAATGCCTTTGCCGCCGCTGGTTTTGACGAACGAGGTCAGGCCCAGTTCATCAAGAATGGTCAGGGTCAGCGTGGTCGCTTCGACCATGCTTTTCCACGGCAGCGCCGGGTCCGGGTCGAGGTCGAGGACGAAGCGATCGGGGCGTTCCAGGTCCGGCGCCCGAGCGTTCCAGGAATGAAATTCTATGGTGCTCATCTGCACCGCGCCGACCAGCGCTTCGGCATTGTTGATCAGCATCACCGTTTCGCCGTCGACCGATTCGATGCCGGGAATCGTCAGGCGCTCGGCATTCTTTTGGAAGAACAATTCGCCGGCAACGCCTTCGGGCGCCCGCACCAGCGCGATCGGCCGGTTTTTCAGGGTTGGCAAAATCCAATCGGCGACGCTGAAGTAGTATTCCGCCAGTTGCATCTTGGTCGACCCGCTGCTGGCGTCGATCACACGGTCGGGGTGAGTGATGCGGATCTTCCCGGGCGTCGGGGTGGCAGATTTCTTCGGTTTTTTCTCAGGCGCTGGCGTGCTTGGTTCGCTCACGTCTTTCGGCGTTTCTTCAGTGATGTCCTTGGCCGGTTTGTCGCGGCGCAAGCCATGGAACACCGAATGGCGAACCGAGCCGTCCTTGGTGATCTCCGCGTAAGCCACTTCCGCGAGCAACACGGGTTTGAGCCAATGCACGCCTTTGGCCTCGAATCCGGTCGGCGGATTGACCACCGCAGGCTTCTTGACTTCGAGTGGCGTGAGCTGCGCGTGAATCGACTTCAACGTGCGTTCGTTAAACCCGGTGCCGACCTTGCCGGCATAGCGCAACTCGCCGCTGTCCTTGTCGTGCAGGCCGAGCAGCAGCGCGCCGAACAATGTCCGCGCGCCTTTCGGTTCGGTGTAGCCAACCACCACGAATTCCTGGCGCTGTTGGCATTTGAGCTTGATCCAATCGTCGGAACGCCGCGCAACATAAGGGCTGCCGACCCGCTTGCCGATCAGGCCTTCCATATTCATCTGGCAGGCGCTGGCCAGCAGATCACTGGCGTCTTCGCCGAAGTCTTCGGAGAACCTGAGGATTTCGTCTTCGCTGCGTTCCAGCACTTTCGCCAGCGCTGACCGCCGTTCTTCAACCGGCACTTCGCGCAAGTCGACGCCGTTGAGGTATGGCATGTCGAACAGGTAAAACACAATCGCGCCGCTCTTGCCGGACTCGAAAGCGTTCTGCAATAACTGAAAACTCGGAACGCCGTTTTCGTCGGCGGCGACCACTTCGCCATCCAGCCACGCCGACTCCAGCCCCAGGCTGGCCAGCGCTTGCGCTTGCCTTGGCAACTTGGCGGTCCAGTCATGGCCATTGCGGGTGAACAACTGAACGGTGCCGTTTTCAATCCGCGCCAACATGCGGTAGCCGTCGAACTTGATCTCGTAACGCCAATCGCCGGACGGCGCCGACTCGACCAGCGTCGCCAATTGCGGTTTCAGCGTTGCCGGCAGCGGCGCTTTCTTCGCCCCGGTCAACGTGCCGGAGCCCTTGCGTTTGCGCGGCGCCGGGACTTGTTCGACCGGTTTCGCTTCGGCGGTTTTGCCCTTGCGCTTTTTCGGGATGAGCGTGCGCTCGCTGAGCACCGAATCGGGCTGCTCTTTGACCACGTCAAACTCGGCTTCGGGTTTCGCCGCGGCGTCCTGATGTTTGATCAGAAACCACGGTTTCTGTTTGCCTTCCTGATGCGTGCGCACCAGGTTCCAGATGCCGCCAAGCTTTTCACCTTCGAGCTCGAACTTGAGTTTGCCTTTTTTCAGCGACTCCAACGGATCGCCAATCGGCTTCCAGATCCCACGGTCCCAGACGATCACATCGCCGGCGCCGTAATGGCCCTGCGGAATGCTGCCCTCGAACGAGGCGTAATCGAGCGGATGATCTTCGACTTCCATGGCCAGACGCTTGACCTGGGGATCGAGGCTCGGGCCTTTGGGCACGGCCCAGCTCTTCAGCGTGCCGTCGATTTCCAGGCGAAAATCGTAATGCAGGCGCGTTGCGTCGTGCTTCTGAATGCAAAACTGCAGCGCCTGCGCCTTCGCGGTCCGGCGCGTACGTTTTACCGCGCCCGACGGCTCCGGCGTGGCGTCGAAGTCGCGTTTGCTGTTGTAGTCGTCCAGCGCATCGCTCATACCCAAACCCTCGCTCAATCCTGTTGAGAGGCAAGCGCTGCGCGACTAGTTCCGAGTATTCGACCATCCGCCGCTCGGCCGATCGACGGCACAGTCGCGCGGGGTTAAGCGCAGCACGCGAGTTAACGCACGGCGAGGTCCGGGGTTAGAATCCAGCGATATCTGCTCTGGCCCACACTGTTCAGGATGACCTCGCCATGCCAACTTTCGATACAGCTCTCTCCAGCGAACCTCTGCAAGACCTAGCCGCGCCCGACGGCGTGTGTTACGGCTGCGGCGGGCGCAATCCGCAGGGGTTGCACGTCAAGAGTGTCTGGCATGAGGACGGCGTGCACGTGGTCGCCGAGCATGTACCGGACGCCAAGTATTGCGGCTGGCCGGATCTGGTCTACGGTGGCTTGATCGCCATGCTCGTCGATTGCCACTCCAACTGGACCGCCATGGCTTATCACTACCGGGCCGAACAGCGCGCAGCCGACAGCCTGCCGCGCATCGATTGCGTCACCGGCAACCTCGGCATCAAGTTCATCAAACCGACGCCAATGGGCGTCACGCTGACCTTGCGGGCGAAAGTCGAGGGCGACGTCGGGCGCAAGACCCGGGTGATCTGCGAGGTCTACGCCGGCGAAGTGCTGACCGCCATCGGCGACTCGACCTTCGTGCGCGTCGACACCGGGCAACTGGCCAACGCCGCGCATGGCCGCTGAGCGCGCACTGGTTTGATTCGCTGAAGTCCGTCCATTTTTGGTTATCGAGGTAACGGTGCCCTACTCTTCCGAGCAACCCGCTGACGAAAAAAGCCTGCCGCGACTGTTGCTCGATCTGCTCTGGCAAATCGCCGTGCTGCTGGTGCCGATTTTTCTGGTGACGGTCATCCCGTTGCTGTGGGCAGTCGGTGTGGTGCTGGGCTGCGCGGCGTGCATGTGGCTGGCGGCGCAATTCGGCTGGAAAGCCACCGGGCGCGGTTTGGCGCGGTTGATGACCTCCGCCGCGATTGGCTTGGGGTTCAACGTCGGCCGGGCGTTGCCGCAATATTGGGATATCGCCGGGGCGGCGCTGGTGATGTTTGGCGGACTGGCGTGCGTCAGTCATCTGGAACGGCGTTTTGGCTTTGCCGAGGACAAGCGCGCCAAGTCATCGCCGCACGGCCATTCCTCCGGCGGCGCCAGTGCCTGGGGCGGCGGCGAGCCACGGCAGACGCCCGAGGGCGAGCCGATCCGCGTATTCAATGACAGCGAAATCGCCATGGGCGGGCCGGTGCTCTGCGATTACCTGTTTCCCGATGGCGTGCTGCTGCAGGGTCTTGGTTCATCGGCGCGGTTCTCCACGGACGGGCGTTATTTCGCCGCGCCCGTGCCTTCACGGCAGACGTGGGGTTTGGTGATTCTGGATCGGCAGGCGCGCCAGCTCTACCAGTGTTCTTGCGATGAATTCTGGGAACTGGATGATTTCAGCGACGGCATTCTGGTGGGGCGCTACAGCCCGCTGGTCGACAACGGAGCCCGCCAAATCAGCCTGGAAAATCTGTTGGCGAGCGCCGAAAAGGTCAGTCTGGTGCCGGTTGCCGACCTGTGGCTGGAGCCCGGCGCGTGGCAGCAAAACCTCGCGCCTGACGCGCTCGAGCATGCTTCCCCGGATGGCCAGCAGCGTGTGGAGGCGTTCAAGGTAATGCCCGCGAGCTTGCGCGAATTGCCGCAACCCTGCGAGGCGCTGAGCAATCCCGACTATCGCGTCAGCGTCAACGGCGCAACGACGGCATTACTGATCAACGCCGACACCGCGGTCATCTGGAGCCGTGACAGCCGCTCTTTCGCTTGCCGTGCGCGCTCCGGCGCCGCGCTCGGCTATTGGCTCTGGCAGGTTGACCGAGGCTGGCAAATGTTGCCCGAACCGTGGATCGGCGCCGACGACGAGCCTTCGCTCGGCTGGACCGAACCGCTGGAGCTTGATGAGTTTCACCTGCGGGTTTCCTCGTACCTCGACTATCCGCAACCTGATCACGGGCGCTACGGCTACGGCTTGTACAGCATTCACAGCGACTGTGATGCGCAGGTCGGGCATGACGCTGCCGGGCGGATTCAGGTCGCCGAGCGGCGCCTGACTCGTGTGCAATTGGCCGTGCCTTTGAATGGAACTGGTCAGCGCGGTGCGACGCAGGTCGAGTCGGCGCCGGTGAGCGCTGCAACCCGTGCACGATTCACTGGGCAAGCGGATGGCGGTTATTCCTGCACAATTGGCGAGTGGCAGTTGCCGGGCGTTTGGCAACTCGATCATCGGGTGTGCGACGCGGGACGCTACATCGCGTTGATCCCGTTTGTCGTTGGCGGCGGTGTGATGGTCGCCGATACCGAGCAACGACAATTGCTCTGCAGCCCGCCGTTGTTGGCGGCGCGCTTGCTGGATTTTCGTGGGCCAATTGTCGCTGTCGCAGTGATTCGCGGACGGCTGGACCAGGCTCGCGAAAGCACCGCGCTGCAGCGCTTTGATCAAGCGCCACCGAAGGCCGGCGAGGTGCCTGAGTTCTGTCGATATCGAGAAGATTCGCGGCTGTACTTTGAATGGTGCGAACTGCAGGTCAGCGCTCAGGGGGTGAATGTTCTGCCCAATTGGCGCGAGGTGACGCAGCCGCAAGTGGCGATTGCCGATGGCGATTTCGTCCAGCCAGCCCCGAACGGTAAAGATGCGGCATGGCTGTTTGGCTGTGAAACCGAATACGCCGACAGTTGGCTGCGCGTGCACAGTCCGCGCTTGGGCGGTTATTTGCTGACGGCGTCAGGTTGCGCGGTAAACGATCTCGCGCCGTCGATGGTCTGGTCCGGGGACGCGCGTTATCTGGCGCTGACGCGGCTGCACCGCGATGTCGATGGAGCAATGGCCTGGCAATTGTTGTTGCTGGATGTGCAGGAACGAACCTTGCGCCAATCACCCCAGTGGTTGCGCAATCGCCCGCAGTTTGAAGGTTTTACCGCAGAGGCATTGAGCGTTCGACTGTTCGAACACGACTGGGCCGCCGAGGGTGACCGCGATCGCGGTTCGATCAATGTGATCAAGTTGCGCGACTTGCTCGCACTTCCCGCCGAACCGTTGCTGCCGAGCGGCGGACTCTGGCTGACCAAGGATCAGTTGGCCAATGCGCCTGCGTGGCAAGCGCTCGATACGGCGGCGTTGCAGCCGTGGCGCTAGCCGCGCAGGTATTGCTCGTAAAATTCCTGCGTCGCCAGGTTCTTGTGTTTGGCTTCGAACATCACGTCGAAGCGATCAAGAAACTGCACGACGTATTCGTTGGTCCAGCGGTTCCACATGCGGTCGCTGTGCGCGTATAGATCGCGTTTGGTCACCACTTGAGTCACGGCGTCCATTTCCAGTTTCATTTCGGCGCTGAAGCCCATTTCCTGCAATTGCTCCTTGGGTTGCGAGTAATGCATGGTCGGGCGCACGCCGCGCCAGCTGTCGACGATGCGCGATACACGCTCCGAATCCGCCGCGATGTAATCATTTTCGTGAATCCAGCAATGGTGGACGTCGAGCACCACGGGCGCCAAATCCGCGAGCGCCAGGCAGTCGTCGACGCCGTAGGTCTTTTCGTCGTTTTCGAAGGTGATGCAATTGCGCGCGACTTGCGAGAGCCGTGGCCACACCGCACGAATGCCTTCGCGCCCTAGTCGGCCGGCAATGTGGATGTTGCATTTGAAATCCTGGAACTGCACGCCGTAACCCATCATGCGAATCATGTCGGCGTGGTATTCGAATTCGGCCAGACTGTTTTCCACCACGTCCGGGCGATCCGAGCCCAGCACGCAGTATTGGCCGGGGTGCATCGACAAGCGAATCCCGCTACTTCGCGCCAGCGCACCAATCGCCGCAAAGCCTTCACTGAGCTTCAGCACAACCTCCGGTTGCTGGTAGAACGCGCTGATCTGCGGATGACTGTAGAACGGCAACAGATCACTGCTCAGGCGCAGCATGCGCAGCGCCGCCGGCAACTCGGCGACGTACGCCAACAACTTCAGTTGGGCGCCGAGGTTGTGCTCGACGATCTCGATCAACCGTTGCTGCGCGACGTGCACTTCGACGCTGTTCATCCAGCGCAGAGTGGTGGTGCGCGGGTTGAGTGCCGATTCGATGACCTTCAACTCCGCCAGCGCGAGGCTGCGTTGCGGGTGGCGATACTGGCAGGCGAAACCGATTCGGGGCGACGACATGGGGATCCTTGGAGTGTTGGCGCTTATGCGTTGTGACAGTTGATCTTCTGGCTAGTGATCTTCTGACTGTGCGCCGGCGGCGACGGTTCGATCGACTTGTGCGGCCGTGTCAATGTCAATGTCAATGTCAGGCGATCTTTTCCGGTTGCTTGAATTCGCGGCAGATCAGGTCCACCTCGCGGACGCTCAGCGGCTCATTGGTCAGTTTGCAGACCGGGCCTTGCGCCGACACCTGATGAAAACGGCAAGAGTGGCACAAACCAAAACCGGGCACATCCTGGCCGCGCTGGATGGTGCGCAGTAACTCGAGAAGCAGGGTCTCCAGATCGGCGGCGTGGCTGCCCATTTGCCGGGTTGCCGTCACCAGAAATTCCGGCGGCATCACCGCGCCGATCAGCTCGCGGGCGCTGTCGGTCAATTCCAGGTGCACGCTGCGCTTGTCCCGGACGTCCTGAACCTTGGTCAGCAAGCCTTTGGCTTCCAGCGCTTTCAGCGACTGCGACACCGTGCCTTTGGTCAACCCGAGATAGTCGGTGACCGCCAGCGGCGTATTCGAATAGCGATTGCAGCGCGCCAGGTACATCAGCGCGCTGAGCTGGATTGGCTGCAATTCGGCGAGCAACGGATGCTCGCGGAACCACACGCGGGTCAGGCTTGAAAGGCGTTCCAACAGGTCAAATAACACAAGGCATGTCCAGATTAATCGGGCCGATAGATAGTATCGAATAAAAACCATATTGACAAAAATCGCTGCTCCCTTAGGCTTGTGGTGTCGGATCAATACCAACTCACCTTTGGAAGCTACCATGAAAACTGCATTGGCCATCGCCGTCAGCGCCCTCCTCACCTCGCAGGCCTGGGCCCACGAAAGCAATCACATTCACAGCGAACCGGGCAAAACCGACGCCGCTTTCGACCTGGTGCAAACCCGGGTTTTCAAGGACGGCAGCGACTTGGTCTTCGAGCAATTGGTTGACGGCAAGGCTGGCAGCCGCGTGCCGACCGCCAAGGGTTCGTTCGCCGGCGCCGAAGTCTACAGCTACGTCTGGCCGACCAGCCTCGACAGCGGCGCGGTCGGTTTTGACGCCAAGTCCGGCATTCTGGCGCTCGCCCTGACCTCGCACCCGGACTTCGACGACACGCCGCAGGCCGACGAAAACCACGACGGCAAGAAGGATAACGACGGTGGCCTGTGGCACTCGCACTGGGTGGTCTTGAGCAAGGATGAGAGCTGCGGCCCCGGCGGCCTGAAAGTGCGCGACATCCCCAAAGACGCGAAACCGAAACTGCCCGCGACCTGGCCCGGCGCGCCGATCTACATCGACTCTCCCGGTTACACGCTGAGCGTCAAGGAAAACGCCGCGCAGATCCGTGTGCCGCTGGCCGCAGTCGGCTTTCCGCAAAGCTTCAATTTCGATGGCGTGACCGCCGCGCTCAAGGTCAACGCCGACCTGCACAACCCGCTGCTGTGCGTCAGCAGCGTTTATGACATTGCCTCAGGCGACCTGTCGTTGCCGGGCACCTGGAAACTGGAGGGCAAGCAAAAATGACCATCAAAGTATTCGATACCCACGTGCGCACCAAAACCGGCCGCTACCTGCACTTCGATGTGCTGATCGAAGGCAACGACACCGAGAAAGCCCAAGCGCACGCCCGTCAGTATCTGCTGGAAAAGGGCCTCAACGACGAGGACATTGCCCAGAGCGAATGCCGCTTCTGTCACGTCGAACCCGGTAACCCGGTGGTGGCGCAAGCGATCAGCCAACACGGTTATTACATTCTTGAACTGCAAGGTTGTCAGGAGGATTGAAATGCACACCTATCAGCCGTTGAACTGTGATCTGCACGACTTTCTGGAAATCGCATGCCTGCGCGGCTACGTGTTGAACGTCGAACGGGTCGACGGTCAACGGCTGATCGCCCGGGCCGTGACCACCCGCACTGCGCCGAGCAAGGAGGAATTCATGGTGTTTGAGCAGGATGGTCACACGGTGGAGTTGCGCCTCGATCAACTGCTGGCAATCACTCCGCTGGACGATCATGCAGAATTTGGCCGGATCGTTTTCAGTGAAGCCGTTTGCCACTTTTGAGCTGAGAGTTTGGATTGTCCTGATTGAGTTGACAGTCAAACCGTTTCCAGGCGCTTTTTCATCTCGAGGCAGGTCATTAATCTGGGCCCATGTTGAACGAAGCGGCTGACCCAGCTCAGCCCTACGGACGACGCCCTACCCCTACCTACCTCGATAAAGGATTTCATCATGAGCAACGCCACTTACAACCGCCTGAACAAAGATGACGCTGTAGTGTTGATGATCGACCACCAGACCGGTCTGATCTCGTTGGTACAGGACTTTTCGGCGAACGAGTTCAAGAACAACGTGCTGGCTCTGGCCGACGTTGCCAAGTTCTTCGAGCTGCCGACCATTCTCACCACCAGTTTCGAACAAGGCCCCAACGGCCCGCTGGTCCCGGAGCTGAAAGAAATGTTCCCGGATGCGCCGTACATCGCCCGTCCTGGCCAGATCAACGCCTGGGATAACGAAGACTTCGTCAAAGCAATCAAGGCAACTGGCCGCAAGCAGCTGATCATTGCCGGCGTCGTGACCGATGTCTGCGTGACTTTCCCGACACTGTCGGCACTAGCTGAGGGGTTTGAAGTGTTCGTGGTCACCGACTCTTCCGGCACCTTCAACACCACCGTGCAGCAAGCCGCCTGGAACCGCATGACTCAGGCCGGCGCGCAGATGATGAATTGGTTCTCGGTAGCCTGTGAGTTGCAGGTCGACTGGCGCAACGATATCGAAGGCCTGGGCAATCTGTTGTCGCAACGCATCCCCAACTACCGCAACCTGATGAACAGCTACTCGGCACTGGCAGCTCGCCAGGCGTAAGTCAGCAGCATCGCAAAAGCCCGCTTTTTAGCGGGCTTTTTATTGTCTGCAAAATACGCCAAGCAAAAAAACACGCAAAAAAAAAGCGCCACTCAATGAGTGGCGCTTTTTAATATTTGGAGCGGGAAACGAGACTCGAACTCGCGACCCCGACCTTGGCAAGGTCGTGCTCTACCAACTGAGCTATTCCCGCGTCTTGGTCTGGCGCATTCTATAGAATCCAGAAGCCCCGTCAACCCCTTGATTCAAAAAAGTTTTATTTCTTTTCGACGTCGGTCTTCAGATGCGGCCAGGCAGCCCGCAGATACTGGACCATCGACCACAATGTCAGGCCTGCCGAGATCAGCAGCAACGCGTAACCGAACAATACCCAGAACGTAAAGTCCGACGGGTTGGCCAGCAGGATCACCAGCGCGAGCATTTGCGCGGCGGTTTTCCATTTGCCCAGGTTCGATACCGCAACGTGCGCACGGGCGCCGAGTTCGGCCATCCACTCGCGCAGCGCCGAGACGACGATCTCGCGACCGATAATCACCGCTGCCGGCAGCGT
>NZ_MKGS01000161.1:0-39536 GCF_002836905.1 Pseudomonas sp. 43NM1
GGCACCGCGTGCAGCGTCGGGTATTGCGTCTGCCATGGCCGCCAGAAACCCGGCTCGTGGCGCGCGCGATAGCCGCCGTAACCGAGCCAATGCAGCTGCATGCCGAACTCGCGCAAATCGATGACGGTCGGCGTGTCGTGCGCATGCCCGCGCAGTAAACCGACGGTTTTGAAACCGAAACGTTGGCCCGCTGCAGCGAGCGCATGCAGATGATTGGAGTGCGCGCCGCCGAGGCTGATGATGCCTTCGGCACCGGCGAGATCAGCCGCGTTGAGGTGCTCGGTGAGTTTGAACCACTTGTTGCCGCTGATCAGCGGGTCGATCTGGTCGAGACGCAGGATCGCCACGTCGACGCCGGCGCGGGTCAGCCAGTCGAGGTGCAGCGTTTCGAGGGGAGCGATGGCTTGCCAGTCGCTGGGAGGGAGAAACATCGATGCCGGCTCTGGGTAAAGAGCCGGCATCTTATCAGCACGCTGGCCGGTTTAGAGTTCGGCAGCCAAACGCGAACCCTGGTTGATCGCACGTTTGGCGTCGAGCTCGGCTGCCACGTCTGCGCCGCCGATCAAGTGCACATTCTGCCCGGCCGCGAGCAAACCGTCCTGCAACTCACGCAACGGGTCCTGCCCGGCGCAAATCACGATGTTGTCGACCGCCAGCACTTGCGGCTCGCCAGTTTCGCCGATGCGAATGTGCAGGCCTTCATCGTCGATTTTCAGGTATTCGACGCTGTTGAGCATTTGCACCTGTTTGTTCTTCAACCCGGTGCGGTGAATCCAGCCGGTGGTTTTGCCCAGGCCATCGCCGACCTTGGAACTCTTGCGTTGCAGCAGGAACACCTCGCGGGCCGGCGCATGCGGTTGAGCCTTGATCCCGGCGACGCCGCCACGCGCTTCAAGGTGCGTGTCGATGCCCCACTCTTTCCAGAACGCGGCGCGGTCGAGGCTGGTCGACACGCCTTGATGCACAAGAAATTCCGAGACGTCGAAACCGATGCCGCCGGCGCCGATCACCGCCACGCGTTTGCCCACCGGTTTGCGCTCGAGGATCACGTCGAGGTAGCTCAGCACTTTGCCATTGTCGACGCCCGGAATCGCCGGCGTGCGCGGCGCAATGCCGGTGGCCAGGATGATCTCGTCAAAGCCGCCGGCGACCAGTTGTGCGACGTCGACGCGAGTATTCAGGCAGACCTCGACGTGGGTGGTCTGCAACTTGCGGTTGAAATAACGCAGGGTTTCGAAGAACTCTTCCTTGCCCGGCACGCGTTTGGCGATGTTGAACTGGCCGCCGATTTCGCTGGCCGAATCGAACAATGTCACCTGATGCCCGCGCTCGGCAGCCACGGTGGCAGCAGCCAGACCCGCAGGCCCGGCGCCGACCACGGCAATTTTCTTGATTTGTTGCACGGGCAGGTAATTGAGTTCGGTTTCGTGACAGGCGCGCGGGTTGACCAGGCAACTGGTCAATTTGCCGCCGAAGGTGTGATCGAGGCACGCCTGATTGCAGCCAATGCACGTATTGATTTCATCAGCGCGACCGGCCGCAGCCTTATTGACGAAATCGGCGTCGGCGAGAAATGGCCGCGCCATCGAGACCATGTCCGCGTCACCTTCGGCGAGGATCTGCTCGGCGATTTCCGGGGTGTTGATGCGGTTGGTAGTGATCAGCGGAATGCTCACCGAGCCGCGCAGTTTCGCCGTGACTTTGCTGAACGCCGCGCGCGGGACTTTGGTGGCGATGGTCGGAATCCGCGCTTCGTGCCAGCCAATCCCAGTATTGATAATGGTCGCGCCGGCCTGCTCGATGGCTTTGGCGAGGGTGACGATTTCTTCCCAGGAGCTGCCGCCCTCGACCAGGTCGAGCATCGACAAACGGAAAATGATGATGAAATTCGGACCGACCGCTTCACGCACGCGGCGGACGATCTCCACCGGCAGGCGCATGCGGTTTTCGTAGCTGCCGCCCCAGCGGTCGGTGCGGTGGTTGGTGTGGGCCGCGAGGAACTGGTTAATGAAATAACCTTCGGAGCCCATGATCTCGACGCCGTCGTACTCGGCTTTTTGCGCGAGGGCCGAACAGGTGACGAAATCGCTGATTTGCTTCTCGATGCCTTCCTCGTCCAGCTCTTTTGGCTTGAACGGGTTGATCGGCGCCTGAATCGCGCTCGGCGCCACTTGTTTCGGGCTGTAGGCGTAACGCCCGGCGTGGAGGATCTGCATGCAAATCTTGCCGCCCGCCTCGTGCACCGCGCGGGTGACGATCTGGTGTTTGAGCGCTTCTTCTTCGGTGGTCAATTTGGCCGCGCCGGAGTACACGCCGCCCTCATCGTTCGGACCGATACCGCCGGTGACCATCAGGCCAACCCCGCCGCGCGCACGCTCGGCAAAGTACGCCGCCATGCGCTCGAAACCGCCGGGCTTTTCCTCAAGGCCAGTGTGCATCGAACCCATCAGGGTACGATTGCGCAGCGTAGTAAAACCCAGGTCCAGCGGGGCCAACAGGTGCGGGTAATGAGCGGCGGCCATCGGTAACTCCACATCGAGCGATCACGGAAATTGCGGAAGCTCTGCGGCTCCCGTCAGTCATGTGGCACAGACTAAGAGTCGCACTCGTGTCACTCAATGACCCAAACTGACAACTTATTGATCCAAATGCGCAGCGCCCCTTGGCAAGCGCCGGCATGCGCCCTACCCTAGTCGGCGAATCCTGCACACGGCTGTCGACTGTTTTCCCATGCGCAAACTTCTCTACCTGACCTTTTCCATGGCGTTGATCGCCGCCCTGACGACCTACGCGATGTGGGCCGCGGACCGTCCGGTGGGGCATTATCTGTCCGACCTGCGCATCAATCTGGCGGTCGATCAAGGCACGCCGGCCGATCGCGGCAACTTGCTCGGCATCCAGCCCGAACTGTTCCCGACTGATTACCAAAGCCCCGAACGCCTGCGGCGCAAGCTCGGCGCCTATCTGCACAAGGCCCAGGAACAAGGCCTGCTCAGCGAGAAAACCGTCGTCGTGCTGCCGGAACATGTCGGCACATGGCTGATGATCAGCGGCGAAAAAGACGAGCTGTATCAGGCCGGCACCCTCAAGGAAGCGATGAACTGGCTGGCGGCGAGCAATCCACTGCAGTTCGCGCGCGCGCTGCTGCGTGCCAAGGGCGCCAGCCGTCTCGATGACGCGCATCTGCGCATGAAAGCCAAAAGCATGGCCAAGGATTACCAGGCGTTGTTTGGTGGCCTGGCGAAAGAATTCAACGTGACGCTGGTGGCCGGCACCATCGTGCTGCCGGAGCCAAGTGTGCGCGACGGCGAGCTGAAAATCGGCCACGGCGCGCTGTTCAACAGCACCGTGGTGTTCGGTCGCGACGGCTTGCCGATCGGCCAGCCGCAACGGCAGATGCACCCGATCTTCACCGATCAGGACACCCTCGCCGCCAACACCGAGCACACCATCAGCGTCGTCGACACACCGGCCGGGCGCCTTGGCGTGTTGATCGGCAGCGACAGTTGGTATCCGGACAATTACCGCAAGCTCGACGAACAGAACGTGCAACTGGTGGCGGTCCCGGCCTTCGTGGTCGGCCACGGCGCGTGGGACAAACCGTGGCGCGGCTATAAAGGTCTGTCGACGCCGAGTTCGGTCAGCCTCAAGGCCGGCGAGCTCAGTGAAGGCCAGGCCTGGCATCGTTTGACCCTGATCGCGCAGCCGCCGAGCAGTCAGGCGATTGCCGGGGTCAGTGTGTTCATGCGCGGGCAATTCTGGGACAAGGCCAGCGCCGGGCAGAGTTTTCTCAGCAGCAATGGCCAGCATGCCGCTGACGGCGACCAGCGTGGCGCGCGTTTGTTGAACCTGTGGTTGTAAAGCATGAAACCCCTGCCGATGCGCCTCGGGGATCTGTCGGTCGGCTTCGTTAACAGCCTGGCCGATGCGGTGCGCAGTCACGGCGCCGACCCACAGCCGTTGCTCGACCAATACGGCCTGGACGCGGCACGTCTCGGTGAGGCCGGTGCGCGGTTGTCGATTCCGCGGTACATGCGCCTTGGCCACGGCGCGATCCAGCTGACCGCCGACCCAGCACTGGGTTTGCGCATGGGCCAGTTGAGTCGGTTGAGCCAGGCCGGCCTCGCCGGGGTCACCGCCGCGCAGGCACCGACGGTTCGCGAGGCGGCGCGTTGCCTGATTCGCTTCGAAGCGTTGTACGGCTCCAACTATCGCGGCCAATCGAGCTTTCACGAAGACCCACGCGGCGCCTGGCTGCGCTTTTATTCGATCAATCCCTACAACGCCTACAACCGATTTGTCGTCGATTCGATCATTTCCGGCTGGTTGCGGCAGTTGTCCAGCGTCAGCGCTACCGCGTTGCCAGCCGAACGCATCGACATCGAATTTGAAGCACCGCAGTATCGCGAGGCTTACAGCGTGTTGGGCGATTGCCCGATCCAGTTCGGCGCCGAGCACAATCAACTGCGCCTGAGCCTGACCAGCCTCGCCCAGCGCAACCCGGAGCATTGCCCGAGCACTTGGCGGCACCTGCTGCAATTATGTGAACGCGAACTGGAGCAACTGACGCGCACCCGCAGCCTGCGTGAACGGATCATTCAGCTGTTGGGGCCGTTGCTCAACGGTGGCCGGGAACCCGACCTGGAAGAAGTGGCGGCACGCCTGAAGCTGCCAACCTGGACCTTGCGTCGCAAACTCGCCGAGGAAGGCACGCAATTTCGTGCAATTCTCAACGACACTCGCCGCGACCTGGCCATGACGTACATTCGCGACACCGAACTGGCGTTCGGCGAAATCGCCTATCTGCTGGGCTTTGCCTCAGCCGAAGCTTTTCAACGGGCCTTCAAACGCTGGAACGGCCAGACGCCCGGCGAATTTCGCCGAAGTCATCGCCAAACCGCGTGAAGGCTTAAAGCTCGGTAGCGTCTTCGGCCGGTTCCAGCGGATCCAGTTCAAATGCCGAATACTCCAGCAACTCTTCTTGATAATCGTCCATGGTGATCTCCCCTCAATTGCTCATTAAAAAAGGCCTGATCAACTGACCAGCGCCTTGAGCATAAAGTGCCCGCGTGAAAGAAAAATGACGCTCACACCGCACTTGACCGCTACTCAATAAAACGTAGCAGTCGATCAGGGATTTATCACAGGATTTTTTCGCCGCAGTGCGTAGGAAAACGCACTGCTTTGACGTCGATCAATTGGGCGGTTGGCGGCGGGAAGCGTGGCGTCTGACACGTTCCCGCTCTTTTGCGGCAGGGTCGGTTACTGACCCGAGGATGGCATCGCCGGAATCGGCTCGCTCGGTGCGGGCATATTGTCCGGGTGCGACGGCGTGGTGTTGGTTTCCGTGGCAGGCGCCGGTTCGGTGGTTTGTGCCGGAGTGATCGGTGCAGATTCCGCGGGCGGCGCGACGGGCTCCGAGGCCCCCGGCGCGAAGTCGACTGCGGAGGGTTCGGCGGCTGGCGCGGCTGCCGGCTCTGCGGCAGGTGCTGCGGCCGGTGTCGGCGCGGCTGCCGGGGTTGCTGCGACCGGTGTGCCTGCCGCTGGTGCGGGCGCCAGTGCTGCCGGTGCGGCTGGCGCAGGTTTGGTTTCCGGCACGCCCAGATCGGTTTTTGGCTTCTCGACGATGTGCGCGGCTTTCTTCGCTTCTGCCGGCAGGAACAGCTCGACCAGGGTAAAGAATCGCTCATAGAACTTGGCCGACGACACGGTTTCGCTGGCCACTTTGACCATCGAATCGTCTGACGAGCCGATCGGCATCGACACCGAGCCCAACACACCGACGCCGAGGCTGGCGGAATTGTTGGTCTTCTTCAACGCATAACGGTCCTGCAAGGCGTTGGCGAACATGGTCGCGTGGTGTCCTTCGGAACCATCATCGGCGCACACCACACTGAAGCTGATCTCCATGTGCGTCTCGCCGGTTTGCTGGAAACTTTTGTGGCCGCTGATCAGTTTCGGATCATTGCTGGTGATGATGTAACCCTGACTGAGCAATGCGCGACGTGCAGCTTCGCAGGTCTGCACATCGGTCACCGGGTAATTGCGCGAAAACGTTCCGGAATCGTCGAAGTTCTCATGCTCATAGATGGCGGCTTTTTTCGACGAACAACCGGCAGCAACGGCCAGCACTAAAGCCAACCCGACAACACGCATGGGAATTGATCTGAACATTGAACATCCTGAGAGAAAACGGTCCGGGGCGTATTGTGCAACAGAACGATGCTTAGCGTCGCATCCATTGATGTCTTAAACCTGTTACAGGAAGTTGACCCCGATATGCCGGAAAAGTCGCACAACCTCGCGGATTACCGATAAGCCGACGCCGAGCTTTTCCTCCACGCACAAAAAACCCCGGCGTTTCGGCCGGGGTTCTTGTGTAGCGAGCAGCTCAGTCAGCCATCAGAAACGCTTGATGTCCGCTTCGCTTTCCAACTGCTTGCGGTAGGCCGCAAAGTCTTGCTGGCCAATGCGCGAAGCGAGGAAGCGACGGTACTGAGTCTTCTCTTCTTCGGTCGGCGCTGCGGCTTCGTTCACGGCATTCAGACGCACGATCACCAGGCTACCATCGGCCAGGGTCACGCTGTTGAACGTCGGCTTGTCCTTGGCGGCAGGCTTGGGCATACGGAACAGCGCTTGCAGCACAGTCGGGTCAACCCCTTCCTGAGCGCGAGTAGCTGCTGCGGTGACTTTCCAGGTCTGGCCGTCAACTGCCTGATCCAGCGGCGTCTTGCCGTCGCGCAAACTGGCGATCAGCTCATCAGCCTTGGTTTTGGCGGCAGCAATCGCGTGCTCCTTGGCCAATTGCGTGCGGATGTTGGCGGCAACGCTTTCGAGTGGCAACTGCGCAGGCTTCAAGTGCTCCTTGGCGCGCAACACGATTACGGTTTCCGGATCGAGCTCGATGGCGGTGCTGTTGGCACCCTCATCCAGCACTTCAGGGCTGAACGCTGCAGTGATCACGGCACGGTTGGCCGCAACACCTTCGCCACCTTCACGGCCGAACGGCGCGGAAGTGTGAACGGTCAGTTTCAAGTCTTGTGCCGGCTGAGCCAGATCGGAAGCTTCAAACGAGGAGTCTTCCAATTGCTTGGTCGCCTCGACGAAACGCTGCTCGACCTGCTGGGTTTTCAGTTCACGGGTCAGTTTGGCCTTGAGGCTGTCCAACGTCGGAACTTCAGGCGCTTCAGCGCCCAGCAGCTTGATCAGGTGGAAACCGAAATCAGTGCGAACCGGTTCCGACACCTGGTCCTTGGTCAACGCGTACAGGGCTTTTTCAAACGCTGGATCGTAGACACCTGGACCGGCGTAACCGAGGTCACCACCGTTGTTCGCCGAACCCGGGTCCTGGGAGAATTCCTTGGCCAGAGCCTCGAACTTCTCGCCTTTGGCCAGACGCGCCTGAACTTCTTCGATTTTCGCCTTGGCTTGCGCCTCGGTCACTTTGTCGTTCACTTCGATCAGAATGTGCGCAGCCCGGCGTTGCTCGGCCAAGTTGGCGATTTCTTTCTGATAAGCCGCTTGCAGCTCTTCGTCCTTGACGCTGACTTCATCGAAGAAGGAAGCCTTCTTCAATTCCAGGTAATCAATGACTACCTGATCCGGCGTCATGAATTCCTTGGCGTGTTCGTCGTAGTAAGCCTTGACCTCGTCGTCGGTCACTTTCACCGCAGACGGATCAACCTTGATGTTCAACGAAGCGAAATCACGCGTCTGTTTTTCCAGACGGGCAAACGCCAGAACCTGGGCGTCGGTAACAAAACCGCTGCCCGCCAGACCGGCGCGCAACTGACCGATCAGCATTTCCTGAGCCAGCATCTGGCGGAATTGCATACGGCTGTAGCCCAGTTGACGAATCACCTGGTCGAAGCGCTCAGGGCTGAACTTGCCATCCACCTGAAACTCAGGCGTCTGCAGGATCACTTGGTCCAGAGCGGCTTCGGAGAAAGCGAATTTCGATTTTTCTGCGCCTTGCAGCAGCAGCTTGCGATCGATCAGGCCTTTGAGGGCCGATTCGCGGAGCATTTTTTCGTCGAGCAGCGAAGCGTCGAAATCCTTGCCCAGCTGTTGCATCAGCTGACGGCGTTGCATGTCGACAGCTTGGCTCAGCTCGTTGGTACTGATTTCTTCACCGTTGACCTTGGCCGCATCCTGGCTGTTGGTCGTCGCCTGGAAAATGGCCTCGATACCGGTGAAAGCCATCAATACAACGATGATTCCGATAATGGTCTTGGCAATCCAGCCTTGTGAATTGTCCCTGATATTCTGCAGCATGCGTCCCCCAGAAACGGTTGAACTTCAAAATTAGGCAACCGTGGAGCGTGGGTAGAATCCGGATAGAAGAAAGGCGCATCCGGGGATGCGCCTTCTCGTAACTGGCGGAGCGGACCGAGGGGTTCGAACTTGCGACCCTCGGTGTCTCAGACCAGCAATGTGCTGACTGGACTACCGCTCCGCTGCCAGGTCAGGCATGACCCCGACCCGGATAGGCAAAAACCTGAATCTGACTTAGTTGACAGCTTCTTTCAGTGCTTTACCGGCTTTGAAACCTGGTTTTTTGGCTGCAGCGATTTCCAGTGTCTTACCAGTCTGTGGGTTACGACCGATGCGAGCTGGACGATCGGTAACGGAGAACGTACCGAAACCAACCAGAACAACAGAGTCGCCAGCCTTGAGAGCGCCAGTGACGGATTCGATTACAGCGTCCAGCGCACGGCCAGCAGCAGCTTTCGGGATATCAGCGGATGCAGCGATAGCATCAATCAGTTCCGACTTGTTCACTCTAAGTCCCCTTATATCTATTTGAGTATGATTCTAAGTTTTTTGGTGAAAGCAAAAAAACGAGTGCTGAATGGCCTACAGACACTTAAGAGCCGCTTTATAACAAGGGCTCTAAAAAGCTGTCAAGGAAGCCCCCCAGGCAAATGCGTACTAATGCGTGCTAATTCTTTCCTTAGAGTCAGACTCGCGTTTTTCATCCTTTGCAACTATCTCGGGAGCCACATCCGGCAAGGGCTCCGGCGCGTATTGCAGCGCAATTTGCAGGACCTCGTCAATCCATTTAACCGGTTTAATCTGCAGATCCTGCTTAATGTTGTCAGGAATTTCCTTCAGATCACGCACGTTCTCTTCCGGAATGATCACAGTCTTGATCCCGCCACGGTGAGCCGCGAGCAGTTTTTCCTTCAGACCGCCGATGGCCAGCACTTGACCACGCAGGGTGATTTCCCCCGTCATGGCGACGTCTGCGCGCACCGGAATCCCGGTCAACGCCGATACCAGCGCCGTGCACATGCCTACACCAGCGCTAGGGCCGTCCTTCGGGGTCGCCCCTTCCGGCATGTGGATGTGCGTGTCGCGCTTCTCGTGGAAGTCCAGAGGGATCCCCAGGCTTTTCGCACGGCTGCGCACCACGGTCAGCGCTGCGGTGATCGATTCGACCATCACATCACCCAGCGAACCAGTCTTGATCAACTGGCCTTTGCCGGGTACGACAGCGGCTTCGATGGTCAGCAATTCGCCGCCCACCTGAGTCCACGCCAGGCCAGTTACCTGGCCGATCTGATCCTGCGATTCGGCCAGACCGTAGCGGTATTTGCGCACGCCGAGGAAGTGCTCGAGCATGTCCGCGGTGACCTTCACCGAGAAGCGTTTTTCCAGTGCGTGCTCTTTGACCGTCTTGCGGCACACCTTGGCAATCTGGCGCTCAAGCCCCCGTACACCGGCTTCGCGGGTGTAGTAGCGGATGATGTCACGGATCGCTTCGGAGTCGAATTCCAGCTCGCCTTTCTTCAAGCCGTTGGCCTGAATCTGCTTCGGCGACAGGTACTTGACCGCGATGTTGATTTTCTCGTCTTCGGTGTAGCCCGGCAGGCGAATGACTTCCATCCGGTCCAGCAGCGCTGGCGGAATGTTCATCGAGTTCGAGGTGCACAGGAACATCACATCGGACAGGTCGTAATCGACTTCCAGATAGTGATCGTTGAAATTGTGGTTCTGCTCGGGGTCGAGCACTTCCAGCAACGCCGACGCCGGATCGCCACGCATGTCGCTGCCCATTTTGTCGATTTCGTCGAGCAGGAACAGCGGGTTGCGAACCCCGACCTTTGTCATCTTTTGAATCAATCTTCCTGGCATCGAACCGATGTAAGTACGGCGATGACCACGAATTTCCGCTTCATCGCGCACGCCACCGAGGGCCATACGGACAAATTTACGGTTGGTGGCGTGCGCAATCGACTCCGCCAGCGAGGTTTTACCCACGCCAGGAGGACCAACCAGACACAACACCGGACCACGAATCTTCTTCACGCGCTTTTGCACGGCGAGGTATTCGAGGATGCGTTCTTTGACTTCGTCCAGACCATAGTGGTCGGCGTCGAGAATGTCTTCGGCGCGGGCAAGGTCCAGACGCACTTTGCTCTGAGCCTTCCACGGCACCTGAACCAGCCAGTCGATGTACGAACGAACCACGGTGGCTTCGGCGGACATCGGCGACATCTGTTTCAGTTTGTTCAGCTCACCGTTGGCCTTGGCCAGGGCATCTTTGGGCAGGCCAGCGGCATCGATGCGCTTTTTCAGCTCTTCGATTTCGTTGTGACCTTCTTCGCTGTCGCCGAGCTCTTTCTGAATGGCCTTCATCTGCTCATTCAGGTAGTACTCGCGCTGACTGCGCTCCATTTGCTTTTTGACGCGACCGCGAATGCGTTTTTCGACTTGCAGCAGATCGATCTCGGCATCCAGCAACGCCAGGACGTGCTCGACCCGGGCCGACAAATCAATGATTTCGAGGATTTCCTGCTTCTGCTCGATCTTCAGGGCCATGTGTGCGGCCATGGTGTCGACCAGGCGGCCTGGCTCGTCGATGCTGTTGAGCGACGACAGGACTTCAGCCGGGACT
Source organism: Pseudomonas sp. 43NM1 (assembly GCF_002836905.1). Taxonomy (NCBI): domain Bacteria; kingdom Pseudomonadati; phylum Pseudomonadota; class Gammaproteobacteria; order Pseudomonadales; family Pseudomonadaceae; genus Pseudomonas; species Pseudomonas sp. 43NM1. The sequence goes on from NZ_MKGS01000161.1 coordinate 10,901, forward strand.
TTCTTGCCCAGCTGGACATATTGTTCGAACTGAGCCAACAGACTGCGGACAAACACTTCCGACTCGCGCTCTGGCGCGTCGACTTCGTCGATCAACGAGACTTCGGCACGGCAGTGGCCGTCCACTTCGCTGAAGCGCTCCACGGCGCCCCGCTGCTCGCCTTCGACCAGAACCTTGACGGTGCCGTCAGGCAGCTTGAGCAGTTGCAGAACAGTGGCGATGGTACCTACGCGATAAAGTGCTTCTTCACCGGGATCGTCGTCAGCAGGATTGCGCTGAGCCAGCAGAAGGATCTGCTTGTCGCCGGCCATCGCTGCCTCGAGGGCTTCGATGGATTTCTCGCGCCCCACGAACAGCGGGATAACCATGTGCGGATAAACCACAACATCACGCAATGGCAGGAGAGGCAATTCGATGGTTGTCTTCATGATTTCGCCTCTACGGCGGCCATAAGGCCGTAAACAGATGGATGTAAGCTTGAAACCAAGATGGGGGCTGCATTCAAAAAAAACAAGCGTAAAGAGGGTGTTAAAACGCTTTAAAAGAAAAGGGGCCCGAAGGCCCCTTCTTTATTCCAGCAGCGTGACGCTTAAGCGTCTGGCGCTGCCTTGGCAGTCGGCTCACTGTTTTCGTAGATATACAGTGGCTTGGACTTGCCTTCGATCACGCTTTCATCGATCACTACTTTGCTCACCTCGGACTGCGAGGGGATTTCATACATAGTGTCGAGCAACACACCTTCGAGAATCGAGCGCAAGCCACGGGCACCGGTTTTGCGTTCCAGGGCACGTTTTGCGACCGATTTCAGTGCGTCGGCCCGGAATTCCAGGTCCACGCCTTCCATCTCGAACAGCTTGGCGTACTGCTTGGTCAAAGCATTTTTCGGCTCGGTGAGGATCTGCATCAACGCAGCTTCATCAAGCTCGTCCAGCGTTGCAAGAACTGGCAGACGACCGACGAATTCCGGGATCAGACCGAACTTGACCAAATCGTCAGGCTCGACTTCACGCAGGGATTCACCGACTTTCTTGCCTTCTTCCTTGCTGCGCACTTCTGCGTTGAAACCGATGCCGCCCTTGGTGGAACGGTTTTGAATAACCTTTTCCAGACCGGAGAACGCACCACCGCAGATGAACAGGATGTTACGAGTGTCGACCTGCAGGAATTCCTGCTGCGGATGCTTGCGACCACCTTGCGGCGGGACGGAAGCGACCGTGCCTTCGATCAACTTGAGCAAGGCTTGCTGCACGCCTTCACCGGAAACGTCCCGGGTGATCGACGGGTTGTCAGACTTGCGCGAGATCTTGTCGATCTCATCGATGTAGACAATGCCCATCTGGGCCTTTTCCACGTCGTAATCGCACTTCTGCAGCAGCTTCTGAATGATGTTCTCGACATCTTCACCAACATAACCGGCCTCGGTGAGGGTGGTTGCGTCGGCGATGGTGAACGGAACGTTCAGCAAACGAGCCAGTGTTTCGGCAAGCAGGGTTTTACCCGAGCCTGTCGGGCCGATCAGCAAGATGTTGCTTTTGCCGAGTTCGACGTCGTCATTCTTTTTGTCACGCTGGTTCAAGCGTTTGTAGTGGTTGTACACCGCTACGGCCAAAACCTTTTTCGCACGCTCCTGACCAATGACGTACTGGTCAAGGATGCCGCTGATTTCTTTAGGCGAAGGCAATTTATGCGCGCTGCTTTCGGCCTGGGCTTCCTGCACCTCCTCGCGGATGATGTCATTGCACAGGTCGACGCACTCGTCGCAGATAAAGACCGAGGGGCCGGCAATCAATTTGCGCACTTCATGCTGGCTTTTGCCACAGAAGGAGCAATAGAGCAGCTTGCCGTTGTCCTCGCCGTTGCGGGTGTCAGTCATTCGTTCGATCCAAATCCGATAGGCTTGCAACACAAGATGAAGGCTATTGCGGGCTTTTTCAAGCCCGCTGGTGATCGGAGCAACCGACCAGCCTTATTTTGAGCTGCTTATTTTAAGCCGGGCGCTGTTCGATCACTTCATCGATCAACCCGTACTCACGCGCGGCTTGTGCACTCATGAAGTTGTCGCGGTTGGTATCGCGCTCGATTTCTTCAAGGGTGTGCCCGCTATGCTTGGCCATCAGCGTGTTGAGACGCTCACGAATGAAGAGGATTTCCTTGGCATGGATTTCGATATCCGAAGCCTGACCCTGGAAACCGCCCAATGGCTGGTGAATCATCACACGCGAGTTCGGCAGGCAGAAACGCTTGCCGGCAGCACCTGCGGTCAGCAGGAACGCGCCCATGCTGCAGGCCTGGCCGATGCAGGTGGTCGATACGTTTGGCTTGATGAACTGCATGGTGTCGTAGATCGACATGCCCGCTGTCACCGAACCGCCCGGGGAGTTGATATAGAGATGGATGTCCTTGTCCGGGTTTTCCGCTTCAAGGAACAGCAGTTGCGCACAGATCAGGTTAGCCATGTAGTCCTCTACCGGGCCAACCAGAAAAATCACTCGCTCCTTGAGAAGACGCGAATAAATGTCGTAAGCGCGCTCGCCACGAGCAGACTGCTCGACAACCATCGGGACCAGGCCGCCAGCGGCCTGGATATCTGAGTTCTGCTGAATATACGAATTACGGAACATGCTCTGCAGTCACTCCCAAATAGTTATGTCTTGAATACGCATAAGCCAGCGCGAAGGCTGGCTTATGGTGATTACTTCTTAACGCTAAAACGATCAGTCGGCTTGTGGAGCTTCAACCGGCTTGACTGCTTCTTCGTAAGAGACCGACTTATCGGTCACACTAGCTTTCTGCAGAACAGTATCCACAACTTGTTCTTCCAGCACAACCGAACGAACTTCGTTCAGTTGCTGGTCGTTCTTGTAGTACCAGGACACAACCTGCTCAGGCTCTTGGTAAGCCGAAGCCATTTCCTGAATCATTTCGCGAACGCGGGCTTCGTCAGGCTTGAGGTCGAATTGCTTGACCACTTCAGCCACGATCAGACCCAGTACAACGCGGCGCTTGGCTTGTTCTTCGAACAGCTCGGCCGGCAGTTGGTCAGGCTTGATGTTGCCGCCGAACTGCTGAACAGCCTGCACGCGCAGACGGTCAACTTCGGTGGACAGCAGAGCCTTAGGCACTTCGATCGGGTTGGTGGCCAGCAGACCGTCCATTACCTGATTCTTGACCTTGGATTTGATCGCCTGACGCAGCTCGCGCTCCATGTTCTTGCGAACTTCGGTGCGGAAGCCTTCCAGGCCAGTTTCCTTGATGCCGAACTGGGCGAAGAATTCTTCGGTCAGCTCAGGCAGTTTTGGCTCGGAAACAGTGTTCACGGTAACGGTGAACTCGGCAGTTTTGCCGGCCAGGTCGAGGTTCTGATAGTCCTCTGGGAAAGTCAGGTTCAGAACGCGTTCTTCGCCAGCTTTAGCGCCAACCAGACCGTCTTCGAAACCAGGGATCATGCGACCCGAACCCAGTACCAGTTGAGTGCCTTTGGCGGAACCGCCAGCGAACACTTCGCCGTCAACCTTGCCAACGAAATCGATGTTCAGTTGGTCTTCGTTCTGGGCAGCGCGTTCGGCCACTTCAAAACGGGTGTTCTGCTTGCGCAGGATTTCGAGCATTTTGTCCAGGTCAGCGTCAGCCACGTCAGCGCTCAGGCGCTCAACGTTGATGCCTTCGAAACCGGCAACGGTGAACTCAGGGAACACTTCGAAAACTGCAACGTATTCCAGATCCTTGCCAGCTTCGATCGATTTAGGCTCGATCGAAGGAGCGCCAGCCGGGTTCAGCTTCTGCTCGACTACAGCTTCGTAGAAGGAGGACTGGATGACGTCGCCAACAGCTTCCTGACGTGCATCAGCACCGAAACGGCGCTTGATTTCACTCATTGGCACTTTGCCTGGACGGAAGCCAGCAATCTTGGCCTTTTGGGCGGTCTGCTGCAGACGCTTGTTGACCTGAGTCTCGATGCGCTCAGCCGGCACGGTGATGCTCATGCGGCGCTCAAGAGCAGAAGTATTTTCAACAGAAACTTGCATGGATATTCCTCGTTGCACAGACGTTAGCCGGCCGTTTCCGACCCCAGAATCAAGGGCATGCATTCTAGTGGGTCAAACTCAAGAAGTCACCCTACTGAAAAAGGGTAAAAAAACAGCAGGCAATTTATAGGCGAGGGACAAACGGTTGCGCCTCGCCCTGTTCGCAAATACAGCCAATCAAGCCAGGGCTCTGCGCCAACCCTTCTATATAAAGAAGAAGTTGCCAGTCATCTCCCTGACAACCGACCTTGCGAGCAAGGCCGGCGGGCGGCGCGGCATCATCGGGAAACATAAATACGACGAAGCACCCCACCCCTGCGACCCGGAATTGCAGCCGCTGAATACTCGAACCGCTAAAACAAAAAAGGCGCCAGACTGTTAAATCTGGCGCCTCTCGAAATATGGGGTGGACGAAGGGGATCGAACCCTCGACAACGGGAGTCACAATCCCGTGCTCTACCAACTGAGCTACGCCCACCATATAGCCTGACAAAGAAGCCAAACAACCTTCCTTGCTGCGCCCCAACCAGGCCAATGGCCCGAGTGAAGCTTTATTTGGTGCGGATGAAGAGACTCGAACTCTTACACCTTGCGGCGCTGGAACCTAAATCCAGTGTGTCTACCAATTCCACCACATCCGCGTTTGAAGCTGTTAAAGCAAAGGCGCCAGACTGTTAATCTGGCGCCTTTCGAAATATGGGGTGGACGAAGGGGATCGAACCCTCGACAACGGGAGTCACAATCCCGTGCTCTACCAACTGAGCTACGCCCACCATATTGCGCTACTTGTGCCAAAGTTGCCTAATGGCGCACCCGGCAGGACTCGAACCTGCGACCATCCGCTTAGAAGGCGGATGCTCTATCCAGCTGAGCTACGGGCGCCTTATTAATCTGTACTCTTGGAGGACTACAAACTAAGTGCTTCCAGCCTCGCAGAACCGTAATCCCGCTCGACCTTCTCATCCAGTGCTAGGCTGTGCCCGACAAGTGCGACGAATAGTATAGAGCGGCCCAAAGTCCGTCAAATCCTTTTTAAAAAAAATTCATTTAATTAAAGGGCTTAGAGGAATTTGCAGACCAAGCGCCTTTGCCCTCGGCGCCTGACATGCGAGAATGCGCCCTCTTTTTTTCCCCTCTCGATGGTTAATCACGCGCAATGACTGCACAACTAATCGACGGCAAGTCAATCGCCGCCAGCCTGCGCCAGCAGATCGCCAAACGAGTTGCCGAGCGTCGCCAGCAAGGTCTGCGCACGCCCGGCCTCGCGGTGATCCTGGTCGGCAGCGATCCTGCCTCTCAGGTTTATGTCTCGCACAAGCGTAAAGACTGTGAAGAGGTCGGCTTTCTATCCCAAGCCTACGACCTGCCTGCTGACACCACTCAACAAGCACTGACCGAACTGATCGATCGCCTCAACGACGACCCGGCCATCGATGGCGTGCTGCTGCAGCTGCCATTGCCTGCGCACCTCGATGCTTCGAAATTGCTTGAGCGCATTCGCCCGGACAAAGACGTCGACGGCTTCCACCCTTATAACGTCGGCCGTCTGGCACAGCGCATTCCACTGCTGCGCCCGTGCACACCAAAAGGCATCATGACCTTGCTCGAAAGCACTGGCGCCGATCTTTACGGGATGGACGCAGTGATCGTCGGTGCGTCCAACATCGTCGGCCGGCCGATGGCGATGGAACTGCTGCTGGCCGGCTGCACCGTCACCGTCACCCACCGCTTCACCAAGGACCTGGCCGGCCACGTCGGCCGCGCCGATCTGGTTGTTGTCGCTGCGGGCAAGCCAGGCCTGGTCAAAGGTGAGTGGATCAAGCAAGGCGCGATCGTGATCGACGTCGGCATCAACCGTCAGGACGACGGCAAGCTGGTCGGCGACGTGATTTACGAAACCGCCCTGCCCCGCGCTGGCTGGATCACACCAGTGCCGGGCGGCGTTGGCCCGATGACGCGCGCCTGCCTGCTGGAAAACACTTTGTACGCGGCAGAAACCCTGCACGGCTGAGTTGTTTTGCTGCACCCACAGAGCCCCGCCCAGTGCGGGGCTTTGTTGTTTTCGCGGTGTGTATTTTTAGCGAACAAACGCATGAATTGCGCCAACCTCGCCCTCACCAGAGATTAAATTTTCTTCATCTAAAGCCCGTGCCGCACAGGCGTATGGCGCTTTATTGGCTCATACTCATAAAATGCGTCGTTTTGATGAAACAGCCCGTAACAAAACGGCATATCCACCCTTTATGAGTTCTCCCGCGTGAAAATCCGTCTTTCCATCCTGAGTCTATTTTTTGCATTTACAGGGACGTTCATCACGCCAATGGCCAGCGCCGCAGAAACCACTGCCGCGCCCCGAGACGCTTCGCAATTGAAAATCGCTTCCGGCAGCGCGCTGCTGCTGGATCTGCAAACCAACAAAGTCATTTATTCGAGCAACCCCGACGTTGTCGTGCCGATTGCTTCAGTCAGCAAACTGATGACCGGCCTGGTGGTAGTTGAAGCCCGCCAGAACATGGACGAATACATTAACGTCGACATCAGCCACACCCCGGAAATGAAAGGGGTGTTTTCGCGGGTCAAACTCAACAGCGAATTGCCACGCAAAAAGATGCTGCTGATCGCGTTGATGTCTTCGGAAAACCGCGCCGCCGCCACCCTCGCCCACCACTACCCGGGCGGCTACGTGGCGTTTATTGCCGCGATGAATGCCAAAGCCAAGGCGCTGGGCATGACCAGCACGCACTTTGTCGAACCCACCGGCCTGTCGCCGCGCAACGTCTCGACGGCACGCGACTTGAGTAAGCTGCTGATCGCCGCGCGCAAATATCCGCTGCTGACCGAGTTGACCACCACCAAGGAAGCCACCGTCGCGTTCCGCAAACCCAACTACACGCTGGGTTTCAATAACACCGACCACTTGGTGAAAAAGCCCAACTGGGACATCAAGATCACCAAGACCGGTTTCACCAATGAAGCCGGGCATTGTCTGGTGTTGGTGACCAGCATGGGCAACCGCCCGGTGGCCCTGGTGATTCTCGACGCCTTCGGCAAATACACACATTTCGCCGACGCCAGCCGCATCCGCAGTTGGGTCGAAACCGGTCGCAGCGTCGACGCACCGTCGGTAGCCCTGCAATACAAAGCCGCGAAAAATCTCAAACAGCGCCAGAGCGGCGTGGTTGAAGCCTCGAAATAGCCGGGCGTCAGCCAATAGACACCCAACAAAAAGCCCCGAATATTCGGGGCTTTTTGCAGGTGGACGAAAGATCAGTCGTTGGGCAACGGCATCTCATCGTCATTGGGAATGCCATCGCCATCGCTCGGATGTTTCGAACCAAGCGCAGGATCAGTCGGTGTCACCAACGGCCGCGCCAGCGGATCGCGCAGCGGACTGTTCGGGTCCATCGCCCCGTCCACGTCCTCTTCGGGAGTGGTTGGAACACTGTCCGGACGTTTGTCATTGAAACTCGAATCGGTAGACATGAGTCACCTCATTGCGATTGCGCGTCAGGTTTCAGGTCACCCAGCGGATCGTAAGGCTTGGCCGGCTTCTTTTCGTCCTCGCCCGGCTTGATGTCTCTCGGCGCCTTGGCTGGCCCGATAGGGTCAACCTGCGGGTCCGCAACATCGGGCGAATCGGGATCGAAACCCAGATCATCGCCAGACGAATGCTCGGACGAATGTGGGCCATCTGGGGAATTGGAATGTGCCATGGACGCCTCCTTGGGTCTGGCCCGGAGGAATCCGGGCCTTACTCATATGAGGCGCGCGGCACGCGACGGTGCCCGAAACATGACGAACGGAGCCTTCAGCGCAAATAGCAGCTACTGAGCCTGCAATGCTTTGCTTGCCCGCGCGGCTGCCTGTTCTTGCCCGGCCTGGCCTAAATCGTTGGCGGCCTTGAGCCAGCGCGGCCCGTCGACCTTGGCCGGCAGCTGATTCGGCTTCTGGATCAAAACCGCCCAGCCGCCAGCATCCTTGAAGGCAGACTCAAACGAATTGAAGTCCATCAGCAATCGGCGATTCATCCCGGCGCGCAGCAGCACGGTCTGCTTCTGCCGGTTGTAACCGGCGAGGATCGCGTAACGCGGTTCGGCCCAGAATGCCGAGCCTTCAGTGAAGCGCACCATTACCGGATACCCGGCCGCGACTTGGGTCAGCAGCGCCGACAGGTTGCCGTCGAGCGGGTACACGACCATGCCGTATTCACGGGCAAGGTTCTGCATGTTCTGCTGCAACTGCGCCTCGGCGCCCGGTAACTTCAGCGGTTTTTCGAGCAGCCCCGGGGTGATCACGATGCCTTGTTGCGACAACATGCTGGCCAGCACCTGCGGCCCACTCTGATTGGCCTGCCCGCGATAAAACGTGCCGCTGAGTTCCACGCGTTCCGGCAGTTGCCGAACCTCTGGCGCCACGCTGCCCGCGCATCCTGCCAGCGCGGCAACGCAACCGATCGCCAGCATTAAAGATCGAATTCCAGACATTACCCGCACCATCATCACTCGCTTGTTCAGACGCCAGGCAATCACGCCCCTGGCTTGGGCCACCGATCATAGGTCGCCATGGCGCAGCGGTATAGCCTAAACCGGCAGTTGTTTGCATTCGATAGAGCGAACTGGCTGGAGACAGGCGACCTTTGGTCAATAGCCTGAAACACGCTAACGACTAGACTGTCATTTGAAAGACGTGGTGGGCCCGATGCAGGGCGAAGAGGAGGCACCGATGAGCCTGACACTGACAATCATAATGCTCGTATGTGGCTGGCTGGCCGTGGCCGCCGCCATGCTGTGGGGCGTGCTGCGCATTACCCGCCGCCACCATCACCCGCACGAACAAGCGACGCCCGACGCGAAGACCGAGCAAGCGCCGACCCGCCCCGCCACCGCGCACTGATCATCCTTTATGCGTACGTAGCAGCTGCCGAGCCTGCGAGGCTGCGTCGGGCTGCGAAGCGGCCCCCGAGGTGGATCCCGCGGAACGCAACGCAGCCTCGTTCCTCGGCAGCTGCTACAAGAGATCTTTATTTATCTAGACGTCTTTGAGAACGCTGACCCAATTAACAAAACGGCCGCCTGAACTCTCGCGAGTACAGGCGGCCGTTGGTTTCTGGCGCGGATCAGACTTTAGCGGCGACGCGCTTCTGCTTGGCCCGTCGAGACAGCATGTTCAAGCACTCGATCGTCGCCGAGAACGCCATGGCCGCATATACGTAGCCTTTCGGTACGTGAGCGCCGAAGCCCTCTGCAATCAGCGTCATGCCGATCATGATCAGGAAGCCCAGAGCCAGCATCACCACCGTCGGGTTGTCGTTGATGAACTTGGCCAGCGGGTCAGCCGCCAACAACATCACCAGCACCGACACCACCACCGCGATGATCATGATCGGCAAATGCTCGGTCATGCCGACAGCGGTAATGATGCTGTCGATCGAGAACACCAGGTCGAGCAACAGGATCTGCCCGATCGCGGCGGCAAAACCCAACGTCACGGTAGACGTCGCCGACTTCGGATCTTCCGGCGCCGGGTCCATGCTGTGGTGAATCTCGGTGGTCGCTTTCCACAACAGGAACAGGCCACCGGCGACCAGGATAATGTCCTTCCACGAAAACGCGTGGCCGAGCAGCTCGATCACCGGGGTGGTCAGCTGGACGATGAACGCGATGGTGCTCAGCAGGCCCAATCGCAGAATCAGCGCCATGCCGATCCCGATGCGCCGCGCTTTCTGCCGATGTTGCTCGGGCAGTTTGTTGGTCAGGATCGAGATGAAAATCAGGTTATCGATGCCGAGCACGATTTCCATTACCACCAACGTCGCCAGGGCGATCCAGGCAGTTGGGCTGGCGGCTAGCTCTAAAAGGTATTCCATGGGTCAGTCCTGACTCGTTGTGATTCGGGGTTAGATTTCCTGAGACGAAGAACTGGATTGCTCTTCATCTTCGGCCGACGATGGTTTTTTGCTGATCAGCCCGCCAGTGGCATCGCTGAGCGCCTGTTCAGCGGCCTTATGCGTGTCGTCAATCGCCTGTTTGGCGGATTCGGCGGCCTTGCCCATCAGTTGCTGCGCACTCTTTTCAGCCTGATCACACCCGGCCAGTACCAGTAAAGACGTGAACAGCAGGGCCGTAGCGGTAAATTTCATGACGCTCTCCTTGTATAACGGACCAACGCCCAGCGGCGCCCCGTCGATAGCGAGGCATTCTATGTAAGTAGATACTTCAGGAAAATTCGTATTTTCAGCGGCTATACTTCGTTTTTTACGAACTGACAGGCCGCCATGCTCAATTACCGACAGCTGCATTACTTCTGGGTCGTCGCCAAGACCGGCAGCATCGTCCGCGCGTGCGAGCAACTTAACCTGACACCGCAGACCATCAGCGGGCAGATTTCACTGTTTGAACAAACTTTCGGTATCGAATTGTTTCGCCGCGTCGGGCGCAATCTCGAGCTCACCGAGGCCGGACGCCAGGCGCTGCCCTTTGCCGAGCAGATGTTTCAGCTCGGTGGCGAATTGGAGTTGATGCTGCGCGCCCAACCAAATGAGCAACAGATTCTGTTTCGCGTCGGTGTCGCGGACGTGGTGCCAAAATCCATCGTCTATCGCCTGATCGCGCCGACCATGGAATTGAGCGAGCCGCTGCGCATCAGTTGTCGCGAGGACAAACTGGAACGGTTACTCGCCGACCTGGCAATTCAGCGCCTCGACCTGGTCATCTCTGACAGCCCAATGCCGTCGCACCTCGACATCAAGGGCTACAGCCAGAAACTCGGCGAATGCAGGATCAGTTTTTTTGCGACTAAGGCGTTGGCGGCGCAGTACGGCGAGGATTTCCCCCGCAGCCTGCACGGCGCGCCATTGTTGATTCCCGGGCCGGAAACCGTGGTGCGCAGCCGTTTGCAGCGCTGGTTTGCCGAGCAGCAGATTCAGCCACGGATTGTCGGCGAGTTCGATGACAGCGCGTTGATGCAGGCGTTTGGGCAATCCGGCAGCGGGATTTTCATCGGCCCGAGCGTGATTGCCGACGAGGTGCAACGCCAATGCGGCGTCGAATTGATCGGCCAGACCGACGCAGTGACCGAGTCGTTCTACGCCATCTCCGTCGAACGCAAGGTCAAGCACCCCGGCATCGTTGCGATTGCCGAAGGTGCCCGACGCGAGCTGTTTCCTGACTGACTGTTTACTGAATAGCCGTTTACTGAATAGCCGTTTACTGAACGGTGAGAATCTCGCGCGGCTTCATGGTCATCAGCGCCATGGCCAGCAGCACCGAGGCGAGGATGATCGCGGCGGCGGCAAAACCCAGCCCTTGCAGGCCAAAACTGTCGATCACCCGACCACCGAGCATCGCGCCCAGGCCAATCCCGAGGTTGGCCCCGGCGATGTTCAGCGACGCAGCGAAGGCCGGCGCTTCCGGCGCAGCTTTCATCAAACGCACATGGCTGACCAGGAACAGCGCGGCTTGGGTCACGCCCCAAATGCCCATCGCCGCCGCCAGACCCAGCGGCGAGTGAATGTTCGGCACCAGCGCGACCATGCCGGCAATCATGAACGCGCAAAACATCATCGACGCGATCAACGGATGACGGTCCACCGCGCGGCCACCCAGCGAATTGCCGATCAAACCGACCGCGCCGAAGCCCATCAGGCACCAGCCGACCACCGTGCCGTTGAAACCGGCCAGGCGTTCAAGGATGTCCGCCAGGTAGGTGTAAGCGGTAAACATGCCGCTGAAAACCAGAATCGACAACAGCACATGACCAATCATCAACGGGCTGTGGAGGATTTTGAATTGCGAGCGAAAGCTCACTTGATGCTGATGCAAGCTGGTTTTCGGCAAGTAGATAAACAGCAGCAGAGCCTTGGCAAACGCGATCACCGCGAGAATGCCGAAGGCGCTGCGCCAGCCGAATGCATCAGAAATCAGCGTGCCGACCGGAATGCCGAACACCGTAGCGCAGACGATGCCGAAACCGATCTTGGCGATGGCGCGACCGGCGTGGTCCGGTCCGACAATGTCCACCGCGGTCTCGCTGGCCAGGGCCCAGAACACCGGCAAGCCCAGCGCCGGGATCAACCGCGCGGCGGCCATCACCCAGATATTCGGCGCAAACGCCGCGACCGTGTTGGCCACGCCGAACATGATCAACACCGAGATAAACAGTTTGCGCCGTTCGAAACGGGCGAAGTATGCGGTCAGGAACGGGCCAAACGCGGCCACGGTGAACGCAAACAGCGTCACCAGCAAACCGGCTTGGGGAATCGTGACTTCGAGGTCTCGAGCGATCGCCGGCAACAGGCCGACGATGATGAACTCCGTGGTCAGCACCGTGAAGCCGGCAGCGGACAACAGAATGATAGGCAGCAACAGCATGCAAAACTCCAGAAAAACGACGACAGCAGCGACAGCCCGAGGGCGCACTGGCAGAAACTGAAAATGAGGATGGCGAATCTTAACAGAGTGTGTCCGAGCCGGGTTGCACGAACCTGCAAATTGCCCGGGCGTCACGGGCGGCAGATCGTCACAGGTCTGAAGGAAGCGGACTACCCTGTGATAAAGTTCGCGCCCTGCGATTCGTACACCCTGATCATCGGCCACTTTGCGGCTCTGATGGCGCACTAACCTGTAGTTCTTAACCGTAGTTCTTAACCGTAGTTTCTATCCGTAGCTTCTACCAGTGGTTCCTTCCTGTGGCCTGCCCTGTTTATTGCCGCGTGACGCGCAACCCTGCACCCAAAAAAATCAGAGATACCGCTATGAGTGCTGCATCCCCTGCCCTATTACATCGTTTGAAACGTATTAGCCTGGTTACGCAAATCATCATCGGCCTGATTGCCGGCATCGCCCTCGCGCTGCTGGCGCCGGAAGTGGCGAAGTCGACCACGCTCATCGGCAAGCTGTTTGTCACGGCGTTGAAAGCGGTCGCGCCGATTCTGGTATTCGTGCTGGTCATGGCTTCGATTGCCAACCACAAGGTCGGTCAGGAAACGCACATTCGGCCGATTTTGTATCTGTATCTGCTGGGCACTTTTGCCGCTGCGGTGGTCGCGGTCGTGGCCAGCACGCTGTTCCCCTCGAACCTGGTGCTGACGACCCACGACGTCGCGATCAGCGCGCCGGGCGGGATTGGCGAAGTCCTGCAAAGTCTGCTGCTGAGCGTGGTCGATAACCCGGTCAGCGCGCTGATGAATGCCAACTTCATCGGCATTCTGGCTTGGGCGATCGGCATGGGCGTAGCCATTCGCCACGCCGGTGACACCACGCGCGAGGTGCTGGGTGACTTGTCCAACGGCGTCACGCTGATTGTGCGCATGGTGATCTGCTTTGCGCCGCTGGGGATTTTTGGTCTGGTGGCATCGACGCTGGCCACTTCCGGTTTCGGCGCGCTGATCGGTTATGTGCATCTGCTGGCGGTGCTGCTCGGCTGCATGCTGTTCGTGGCGCTGGTGATGAACCCGATCATCGTTTTCTGGAAACTGCGCCGCAACCCGTATCCGCTGGTGTGGACGTGCCTGCGCGAAAGCGGCATCACCGCGTTTTTCACTCGCAGCTCGGCGGCGAACATTCCGGTCAACCTGGAATTGAGCAAACGCCTGGGCCTGCATGAAGACACGTATTCGGTGTCGATCCCGCTCGGCGCAACGATCAACATGGCTGGCGCGGCGATCACCATTACCGTGCTGACCCTGGCCGCCGTGCACACACTGGGGATTGCCGTGGACATTCCGACCGCGATTCTGCTCAGCGTCGTCGCGGCGATTTGCGCGTGTGGTGCTTCGGGCGTGGCCGGCGGTTCGTTATTGCTGATTCCGCTGGCGTGCAGCTTGTTTGGCATTCCGAGCGAAATCGCCATGCAAGTGGTGGCGGTCGGTTTCATCATCGGCGTGCTGCAGGATTCGGCCGAGACAGCGCTGAATTCCTCCACCGACGTGCTGTTTACTGCAGCGGCCTGCCTGGGTGAAGAACAGAAAAACCCCGCATAACCCCCTCTCCTGTAGGAGCCAGGCTTGCCGGCGAAGGCGTCCTTGAAATCGCTTTCGCCGGCAAGCCTGGCTCCTACAAGGGCAAAAAAATCCCGCCACGGCGCTAACCGTGGCGGGATTTTTTTATTGCCGGACGGTTTAGAACGCGCCCATGTAATCGCGCTTGCCCACTTCTACGCCGTTGTGACGCAGCAGCGCGTAAGCGGTGGTGACGTGGAAGAAGAACTGCGGCAAGCCGTAGCTCAGCAGGTAAGCCTGGCCGCTGAAGCGCTTCTCTTTCGGCGTGCCTGGGCGGGTGACGATTTCGATGCCTTCGTTGCCATCGATCTGCTCAGGCTTGATCTCGCCGATGTAGGCCAGAACTTTGGTGATCAGCGCTTGCAGGTCGGCGAAGGTGGTTTCTGTGTCTTCGTATTTCGGCACTTCCAGCTCGGCCAGACGCGACGAAACGCCTTTGGCGAAATCGACGGCGATCTGTACCTGGCGAACCAGCGGGAACATGTCCGGGTACAAACGCGCTTGCAGGAACGCATTCGGGTCGATGTTTTTCGCAGTGGCGTGGGCTTCAGCCTTGTTCAGCACATCGCTCAGGGCGTTGAGCATTTGCTTGAAAACCGGGACGGAAGCGGCGTACAGGGAAATAGTCATGGCAGTCTCGTGTTGTGGCGGGTGTAAAAACGTGGGGCGATTATAGCCATGCTTTGCGCATCGGGCGGCTTGCCTTTTGTTTGGCAAGGATTACGCTAGGCGGCTTCGACTGCACGCATCGATAGCAAAGGGAAAAGCGCGAATGAGCACTGAGCAAGAGACGACCTTCGACGAGCCGCGCCTCAACAGCACGGAAATCCGCATTCTGGGCTCGCTGATCGAGAAACAGGCGACCAGCCCGGAAACCTACCCGCTGACCCTTAATGCGCTGGTGATTGCCTGCAACCAGAAAACCAGCCGCGAACCCGTGATGAACCTGACTCAGGGCCAGGTTGGCCAGAGCCTGCGCGCCCTCGAAGGTCGCGGCTTCAGCAAACTGGTGATGGGCAGCCGCGCCGACCGCTGGGAACATAAAGTCGACAAGGCGCTGGAACTGGTGCCGGCGCAGGTGATTTTGACCGGTTTGCTGTTCTTGCGCGGTCCGCAAACGGTCAATGAGCTGCTGACCCGCAGCGGCCGCATGCATGAATTTGAAGATGCCGAGCAGGTGGTGCATCAGCTCGAACGTCTGATTGCGCGGGGATTGGCGCTGTTGATTCCGCGTCAGGCCGGGCAGCGCGAAGACCGCTACATGCACGCGCTGGGCGATCCGGCAGACATCGAGACGATTCTCGCGGCCCGCCAGCATCCGGCGGAACGTGGTGCCAGCGGCGGGGTTTCGGTGGAGCGCATTGAAGAGCTCGAAGCGCGGATTGCAGCGCTGGAAGAACGCCTGTCGCGCCTGGAATAACCCGACGCGACAGATCAAATGATGTCGGCTGACACTCCGTCATCGCGAGCAGGCTCACTCCTACAAGGATTTCAGCGTTCATGAGCTCCCCTGTGGGAGCGAGCTTGCTCGCGATGAGGCCGGCACTGTCCATCCAAAAACCCGGCAATCAACTGCGTGCAAATGCCACCGCAGCCTGAAACTGCTCTTCCGTCGGCCGCACGCCGGTGTACAGCACAAACTGCTCCAGCGCCTGGATCGCGATCACTTCGAGCCCGGTGATCACGCGTTTGCTTTCCGCGCGCCCGCGCACGATCAGCGGCGTCTCCGAAGGAATCGCCACCACATCGAATACCGTTTCCGCGGCCGCAATCACCTCTGCATCAAACGCCAACTGATCCGCTTCCGGTCCACCGGTCATGCCGATCGGCGTCACGTTGATCAGCATCTGCGGACGCCGCGCCCCCAAATCCGCTTGCCATTCATAACCCAGCGCATCCGCCAGCGCCCGCCCGGCGCGCTCGTTACGCGCGACGATCACGCCGTTTGCGTAGCCGCCATCGCGCAACGCGCTGGCCACTGCTTTGGCCATCCCGCCGCTGCCGCGCAGGGCGAACGTCGAGTCTTTCGGCACCTGATGCGTTTCCAGCAACTGGGCGATGGCAATGTAATCAGTGTTATAGGCCTTGAGATGGCCGTCAGTGTTGACGATGGTGTTGATCGACTGAATCGCCGCCGCCGACGCATCCAGCTCATCGACCAGTGCAATGCACGCTTCCTTGAACGGCATCGACACGCCGCAACCGCGAATGCCCAGCGCGCGAATACCACCGACGGCGCCGTTCAGGTCTTTGCTGCTGAACGCCTTGTAATAGAAATTCAGCCCCAACTGTTCGTACAGATGATTGTGAAATCGCAGGCCAAAGTTGCCGGGGCGCCCGGAGAGCGACATGCACAACTGCGTGTCTTTGTTGGGGTTCATCTGCATGAAACATCTCCTCTCAATGCACTTTCAGATGGACGGGATTAGCCATTCCATCCTGTTCTGTTCGATCATGATCCGGTCTGCAAACGGCGCTGCAGGACGGTAAAGAAGCCGGTACAGACCTTACACAAAATTTACCCAGCGGCTGTGCAGTTTTTCAAAAAAGCGCTGTCTTAGAAGTATCCCCGCGCCAATCCCGGGTCTATTGCAGACTCAGGCGCCGGGTCGAAGAACCGAGGAATTATCATGATCCGTAAAATCCCCACAGTGGCCTTGTTGATTGGTGTACTGGCAGTCGCCGGACAGGCCGAAGCGCATGGCGGTGGCGGTTGGCAAGGTCCCGCGGTGTTCGGTGCGATTGTCGGCTCGGCCATCGTCGGCTCGGCCCTGATCAATGCCAATCGACCGGTTTATGTTGAACAGCCGCAACCGGTTTACTACCAGCCACAACCGGTTTACGTACAACAACCGCCGCCACCGGTTTATTACCAACCAGCCCCGGTCTACGTACAGCAACCGATCTATTACCGCCCGGCGCCGGTTTATTACGGCCCGCCACGCGGCTATTACGGTCGCCCGCACGGCTATTACGGCGGCCCGCGCTACTGATTGATCGAATCACCAGGCCCCGCCTCAACCGCGGGGCTTTTTTATGAGCGCGAGGTGTACGAGGTCTGGATAGACCGCGTCGAGGTCGTTATCGAGACAGCGCGCGCGGGCGATTTTGGCAAGATTGCCTTGAGTGCCCTTCCCTGACATTGGGGCAAACCGTCATATTTGTGTCATGACAGGTGCGCAATCTGCATCTGCAGGCGTACAGCAACGTTGATCACCGCCATTAATAACAAGAAGGACGAGCTCATGCCCACGCAAAACCCGCACCGCAATGTCGGCTTGTGCACTTCCAGCAAGGTTTATGACGCACTGACCGAACTCAAGCACCTGGAAGGCCATCGCAGCGCCAAGTTCCTCTCGCTGCTGGCGGAAAACCTGGTGCGCAAAGGCCTGCTCAATGAGCAGGAAGTCGTGCATATGCTCGATCTGGTGGTAGATTGAGCGCAAAACTCGGTCGCATCAATGACCACTATCGAGAACGTTGATTGTCCGTTGCGCGGCGCGATCCGTAAGGTAGCCCCATCGTTTGATGGAGGTACTTATGAATCAGGTCCAGATCATGTCAGTTATCGGTAGCGCCGTTCCGGCATCGCTCAGAGCGTGCGGGTTACTCGCCTGTTGGTATTTGGTGCTCAACGGCGAACCGGTCAGCGGCCCGCTCACTTCGCTGACCGCCGCCCAGGCCTTGTCGCAGCGCATGGGCGACGGCTCGTTCAGCGCTTAAGAAGGCAGTTGAATACGTGGCTTGCTTTCGACGAAGATCGCCCAGCTCGACATAAACAGCGCGGCGATCAAAGGCCCGATCACAAACCCGTTCAGACCGAAGACGGCCATGCCGCCCAAGGTTGAAATGAGGATCATGTAGTCGGGCATTTTCGTGTCCTTGCCCACCAGAATCGGACGCAGCACGTTGTCCACCAGGCCAATCACGAATACGCCGAACAGCGCCAGCACCACGCCCTGCCAGATATAACCGCTGAGCAGGAAGTACAAGGCCACCGGCGCCCAGACAATCCCCGCACCCACCGCTGGCAACAGCGATAGAAACGCCATCACCACCGCCCAGAGCAACGCGCTCGGGATGTCCAGAAACCAGAAAATAAACCCGCCCAACGCACCCTGGCTAACCGCCACCAACAGGTTGCCTTTGACGGTAGCGCGGACCACGCGGTTGAATTTGAGCTGCAAACGGCGCTTCTGCTGTTCTTGCAATGGCACTGCGGTACGGACCTTACGCGCCAGTTCCGCGCCATCGCGCAGGAAGAAAAACAGCAGGTACAGCATGATGAAGAAGCTGACGATGAACTCAAACGTGCCTTGGCCGAACGTCACCACTTGCGAGGCGAAGAACTGACTGCCCTGCATCGCGGCTTTCACCGCTTTATCCTGCAGACCATTCAACTCGCCGATACCAAAGCGGTCGAGCAGATGCTGGAAAGACATCGGCAAGCCATGCTTGAACTGGGTGATGTAACCGGCGATGTCCAATTTGCCGCTTTCGATGCTCTCGTAGAGCATCGCGCCTTCCTGAACCAGCAACGCACTGATGATGATCACTGGCAAAATCGCGATCACCAGGCACACGCTCAAGGTGCACAGCGACGTCACGTTGCGCTGCCAGCCGAACTTCAACTGCAGCCGTCGTTGCATGGGCGCAAAGATAATCCCGAGAATCACCGCCCAGAACACCGCGCCGTAGAACGGCAGCAGAATCCAGACAAAGGCCAGCGTCACTGCTCCCAGTAAAAACAGCAGTGCTCTTTTTTGTACCGTCGTTTCTTTCATGTCCGATCCATGTCAGTGCGCAGAGGACGCAAGTTCGCGTCAGATGCTTAGTCCGCCACGGTTCGCGCGAGTGCCATCCGTTTGTTAAACAAGCATAGATCCAGATCAATAAAGCCCCGGAGCAACACGCTTAACCTCGCCGACTTTTGCGATCGACACGACCATGACCCTTGCGCCGCCGCCCTCCAGCCCAGAACTGCTCGCCCCCGCCGGCACCCTGAAAAACATGCGCTACGCCTTTGCCTACGGCGCCGATGCGGTATACGCCGGGCAGCCGCGCTACAGCTTGCGGGTGCGCAATAACGAGTTTGACCACGCCAACCTTGCCCTCGGCATCCGCGAAGCGCAGCAACAGGGCAAGCGTTTTTATGTGGTGGTGAACATCGCGCCGCACAACGCCAAGCTCAAAACCTTCCTCAAAGACCTCGAACCGGTAATCGCGATGGCGCCCGACGCGCTGATCATGTCCGATCCGGGCCTGATCATGCTGGTGCGCCGGCACTTCCCGCAGATGCCGATTCACCTGTCGGTGCAGGCCAACACAGTGAATTGGGCGAGCGTCGAGTTCTGGCAGCAGCAGGGGCTGAGCCGGATCATCCTCTCGCGTGAACTGTCGCTGGAAGAAATCGCCGAGATCCGCCAGCAAGTGCCGGCCATGGAACTGGAAGTGTTCGTCCACGGCGCGCTGTGCATGGCGTATTCCGGGCGTTGTCTGCTGTCGGGTTACATGAACAAGCGCGACGCCAATCAGGGCAGTTGCACCAATGCCTGTCGCTGGAAGTACTCGGCGCAAGCGGCCACGGAAAACCAGCTCGGCGAGATTGTGCAGCAATTCGCGCCGCAACCGACGTTGGGCATTGGCGCGCCGACCGATCAGGTGTTTTTGTTGCAGGAAGCCAATCGGCCGGACGAGTTGATGCCGGCATTCGAGGACGAGCACGGCACTTACATCATGAACGCCAAGGACCTGCGCGCGGTGCAGCATGTCGAGCGTTTGACGCAGATGGGCGTGCATTCACTGAAGATCGAGGGCCGGACCAAATCGCATTTCTATTGCGCACGCACTACTCAGGTCTATCGCCAGGCCATCGACGATGCCGTGGCGGGCCGCGCGTTTGATCGCAACCTGATGACCGATCTCGAATCGCTGGCCCAGCGCGGTTACACCGAGGGTTTCCTGCGCCGGCATGTGCACGACGAATACCAGAACTACCAGAACGGCAGCTCGGTGTCGGAGCGTCAGCAGTTTGTCGGCGAGTTGACCGGTGTACGCCGCGATCGCCTGGCAGAAGTGCAAGTGAAGAACCGCTTTGGCTTGGGCGATCACATGGAACTGATGACGCCCAAGGGCAACTTTCACTTTGACCTGCATGAGTTGCAAAACCTGCGCGGCGAACCGATCGACGTCGCGCCGGGCGATGGCCACACCGTGTACGTGCCGATCCCCGATGCAGTGGATCTGCGCTTCGCCCTGCTGATGCGCGATGTCAGCGGCAACTGACCAATCAACGCGCAATTGCGCAGACAACGCAAACCCCCTGTAGGAGCAGAGCTTGCTCGCGAAGAGGCCCGCAGCCGCAACATCTACGCTGTCTGAACGACCGCTTTCGCGAGCAAGCTCTGCTCCTACAGGAAGCCAGGGCGCCCGGGATCGGGTTCAGGCAAATTCTTCGCGGAGCATTCCGACGAACGCCTCGCGCGCCGGGTGCACGCCGGCGTTCTCGTGCCAATAAAACAAATTCTCCACCGCCGTCAGTTCCGCGAACTCATATCCGGCGCACCCGGCGCCTTTCGCGTATTGATCGAACACGCCTTTGGGCACCAATGCCACGCCGGCCCCGGCGCTGACGCAACCGACAATTGCGCCGTAACTGGCGAGGCTGACAATCGGCAGCGCCTGCCCCTGACGCAGCAACCAATGCTCCAGTGCCGCCCGATACGGGCAACCGGGCGGCCACATGAACACGGTTTTATCCTGCAAATCGGCAACATCGCGCACCGGTCCCAGCGACGTCGAGGCGATCAGCAGCAGGTCTTCGCGGTACATCGGCGTGCGCATCAGGTGCGAGCGCTCGACATCCACCGCGACGATGGCACCGTCGAGGCGATGGTTGGCAGTGTCGTCGAGTAGTTGGCTCCAGGTGCCGGTGGTCAATTCCAGCGCAACACCGGGATAACGTTTGTGGAATTTCGCCAGCAAGCGCGGCAAGCGCCCGGTCGCCGAGGACTCGATGGCGCCGATACGCAGCGGCCCGGAAGGCTCGGCGGAGGGGTCGAGGGCGCGTTTGGCCTCGACCGTCAGCGCCAGAATCTTCGAGGCGTAGGTCAGGAAGGTTTGCCCCGAAGGGCTGATCCGCAGCCCGCGCCCCTCGCGCAGAAACAGTGCCACCCCGAGCTCCGCTTCCAACGCCTTGATCCGCGCAGTGATATTCGACGGTACGCAGTGCAGCAATTCTGCCGCGCGAGCAATGCTGCCGACGTCGGCCACAGTCTTGAACATGCGAATCTGCGCCAATTCCATAATGCTCACCCAAAGTGATGTATCGGCGCAGTATAAGTCAGTTGTAGCAAACGACCAGGCTTCTGATACTCAGTGCATCCACCACAGGTGCACGACCATGCCGCAACTTTCTCCCGCTCTGAAAATCATTTTTGCCATGGCATTTGTCGTGGTGTGCTGGGGTTATTCACCGACCGGCATTCACCTTGGCTTGCAGGCCTACGAGCCCGGGCATCTGGCGTTGCTGCGGTTTCTGCTGGCGTCGGGGTTGATGGCGGCGGTCGCGGTTTGGCGCGGCATCAGCCTGCCGAAAATGCGTGACTTGCCGTTTCTGATCGCGCTTGGTTTGTTTGCCGTGAGTCTGCATCACGTGCTGCTGAACATCGGGCAGCAGAGTGTCAGCGCCGGGGCATCGAGTGTGCTGGCGCAATCGACGCCGTTGTTCAGCACGTTGTTGGCGCGGTTTGTGTTCAAGGATCGGGTCAGTGCCTGGCGCTGGGGTTGCGTGCTGCTGGGGCTGATCGGCGTGGTCATCGTCGTCGCCGGGGACAAAGGCCTGGCGAGCATTGATGCGCAGGCTTTGCTGATTTTGCTGGCGGCGCTGTCGTGGAGTGTTTATTTCGCATTGCAGAAGCATCACACCGGGCGTTATGACGGGTTGACCCTGACCTGTTACACGGTTTGGGCGGGAACGCTGTTGTTGCTGGTGTACCTGCCAGGGCTGGCGGATCAGGTGTTGCGCGCGCCGGTTGACGTGCAAATAGCGGTGATTGGCCTGGGCGTATTTCCGAGCGCGCTGGCGTATCTGGCGTGGGCATATGTGTTGGCACATGTGGACTTGAGCCGCGCGGCGATGACCCTGTATCTGGTGCCGCCGACGGCGATGCTGATTGCCAGTTTCGCACTGGGCGAGCGGCCGACGATGCTGATGATAGTCGGCGCAGTGGTGGTGTTGAGCAGCGTGCTCGCATTGAATCTGGAGCGGAAACTGCTGGCGCTGCTGACGCCATCGCGAGCAGGCTCACTCCCACATTGACCCCTACAGGGTTCGCGGCGCGCTGAAAATGCCCTGTAGGAGCGAGGCTTGCCCGCGAAGGCGGTCGTTCTGGTGATGAAGATGTTGTATCCCACAGGTTCGCGGCGCGCTGGAGATCCCCTGTAGGAGCGAGCCTGCTCGCGATGAACGATGACGCGCTCAATCTGCGGCCCACAAAAAACCCGGCACTCTGGCCGGGTTTTGTTTAGCGCCGATCATCGGACAATGGCGTTTGCTCATCTGCCGCCGGCATGTCTTCGTCGGCGCTCGGGTCTTTCCAGTCATCGGGGCGATCCGCATCCGATTGCGCCGGGTCCCGGGCGGGGTCCATGCCGGGCGGAGCATCATGGTCCAGCGACGGCTCGTCCGTGCCGGGCATGGGTCTGGTGGGATCGGTATTGGGCGTTCCACCCTGGAACATCGAATCGTTAGCCATGATGCACCTCACTGATGTAGGCCGGTCAGTCCGGGCCATATCTGTTGGAAACGGGCGCATCACCGGCGTGCTATCGACTAGACCAACGGTTATCAGGACCGCGCCAGAAAGCGGTCGCGGCTGTTGGTCAGATGCAACCACATGGCCGCGCGCGCGGCGTCAGGGTCCTGGCGTTTGATCGCGTTCAGAATCGCCTCGTGCTCCTGATTGGCCAATTGCCCGAGCTTGCTCAAATCCGCCGCGCCACGCTCGGCCGCATTGACCCGGGTTCGCGGAATCATCGCACTGCCCAAATGCTGGATGATTTCGCTGAAACACACGTTGCCGGTGGCTTCGGCCATCAGCAAATGGAAGCGCCTGTCGGCCTCCACGCAACTGTCGTTATTCGCCAGCAGGTTTTGATAGTCATCCAGCGCCTCGCGCATCTGCTGCAATTGCGCGTCCGTGCGACGACTGGCGGCGAGCGCGGCGGCCTGGGTTTCCAGGCCCATGCGCAGTTCCAGAATGCTGCGCACACCCAGCGCCGTGTCGACGTTCAGCCGCAAGCCCTGCTCCGCTGCGCGCTCAATCACAAAGGTGCCGATGCCATGCCGGGTTTCCACTAACCCCGACGCCTGCAATTTCGAGATTGCTTCGCGCACCACGGTGCGGCTGACCCCGTGTTCCTGAACGATCGAGTTCTCCGAAGGCAGCTTGTCGCCGGGCAACATCTGCCCGAGCAGGATGCTCTGGGTCAGCTTCGCGACCAAATCATGCGCCAGGTTATGGCTGCGTTTGCGGGCGGGAACGTCGAAGTCTTCATGCATGGCGATCTTCCGGAGGCAGGGCAATCGGGATCGTAGCACTCGCATCGTCGGGAGACCTTCCAAAATGACGACCAGCTTGTATGACAACACTCCACAAAACGCCAAAGCCCACTCAAACAACCACCACCAAAGTCAGCTTCAAGAATAAGAATCTACCGGAACAGCGCTATTTCATTGGACAACAGCCTTGCGCATCAAAAAAACCTAGTTGTATGATGTCTATCAACAAGCAACACGCAGTTACACCCCGCATAAAAATAATCAGTGGGAGAAACGCAAGTGAATACAGCCCTGTCCGGGATGCATGAAGGCACCGATTCGGTGCTCAAATCCGCCATCTCGAAAGTCAAACGCCACGTCCTGCCGCTGTTCGTGATCATGTTCATCGTCAACTACATTGACCGCGTGAACATCGGTTTCGTCCGCGCCCACATGGAGCAGGATCTGGGCATCGGCGCTGCCGCCTACGGCCTCGGTGCCGGCCTGTTCTTCATCGGTTACGCACTGTTCGAAGTCCCCTCCAACATGCTTCTGCAGAAAGTCGGCGCGCGCATCTGGCTGACCCGCATCATGCTGACCTGGGGCCTGGTCGCCGCCGGCATGGCGTTCATCCAGAACGAAACCCACTTCTATATTCTGCGTTTTCTGCTCGGTGTCGCCGAAGCCGGATTCTTTCCCGGGGTGATCTATTACTTCACTCGCTGGCTGCCGGGCGTCGAGCGCGGCAAGGCGATTGCGATCTTCCTCAGCGGCTCGGCGATTGCCTCGCTGATCTCCGGCCCGCTGTCCGGCCTGCTCCTGCAAATCAACGGTCTGGGCCTGCACGGCTGGCAGTGGATGTACTTCATTGAAGGCATGTTCTCGGTTGGCTTGTGCGTGTTCGTCTGGTTCTGGCTCGACTCCAAACCCCACGACGCCAAATGGCTGACCCGCGCAGAACAGGACGCGCTGGTCAAAGCCATCGACGACGAACAACTGGCCCGCGAAGCCGCGACGCCGATCAAACCGTCGTTGGGCAAACTGCTCAAGGATCGCCAGATCATTCTGTTTTGCCTGATCTACTTCTTCATTCAGCTGACTATCTATGCCGCGACGTTCTGGCTGCCGAGCATCATCAAGAAGATGGGCGACCTCAGCGACATCCAGGTCGGGCTGTTCAATTCGATCCCGTGGTTGCTGTCGATTGTCGGCATGTACGCCTTCGCCGCCCTGTCGGCCAAATGGAAAAACCAGCAAGCGTGGGTTGCCGCAGCGCTGTTGATCGCGGCTGCCGGGATGTTCATGTCGACCACCGGCGGGCCGATCTTTGCCTTCGTTGCGATCTGTTTTGCGGCGCTCGGTTTCAAATCGGCGTCGTCGCTGTTCTGGCCAATTCCCCAGGCGTATTTGGACGCGCGAATCGCTGCCGGAGTAATCGCGCTGATCAACTCGGTGGGCAACCTCGGCGGCTTCGTCGCGCCAACCACGTTTGGCCTGCTGGAGGAACACACCGGTTCGATCCAGGGCGGCCTCTACGGTTTGGCCGCGACCTCGATCATCGCCGCGATCATCGTTTTTGCCGCCCGCAATACGCCGAAAATAGCCTCGGTCGCCGTCGGCCAAACCGCGTCCAGCCACGCCTGAATTTCTGATCCAAGGACAATAAAAAATGCACACACAAGACCACGCCCAAGACCGCACAAAAAACACCGAAAAAGCGCCGATCATTACCAGCATGCAAGTGGTTCCGGTGGCCGGTCACGACGGCATGCTGCTCAACCTCAGCGGCGCCCACGGGCCGTTTTTCACCCGCAACATCGTGATTCTCACCGACAACGCCGGGCACACCGGGGTCGGCGAAGTGCCGGGCGGCGAGCGCATTCGGCAGACGCTGGAAGACGCGCGCGCGCTGGTGGTCGGCAGCCCGATCGGCACTTATCAGAAGATCCTCAATCAAGTGCGCCAGACCTTCGCCGACCGCGACGCCGGCGGCCGTGGTTTGCAGACCTTCGACCTGCGCATCACCATTCACGCGGTCACCGGCCTCGAAGCCGCCCTGCTCGACTTGCTCGGCCAGCACCTCGACGTGCCGGTCGCGGCGCTGCTTGGCGAAGGGCAGCAGCGCGATGAAGTGAAGATGCTCGGTTACCTGTTTTACGTCGGTGATCGGCACGCCACCGACCTTGCTTATCGCAGTGAGCCGCAGGCCGATAACGACTGGTTCCGCGTCCGTCATGAGCAAGCCATGACCGCCGATGCGGTGGTGCGCCTGGCCGAAGCCGCGCACGCGCGTTATGGCTTCAAGGACTTCAAACTCAAGGGCGGCGTGCTCAGCGGCGACGAGGAAATCGAAGCGGTCACCGCGCTGGCCGAACGCTTTCCCGATGCGCGAATTACCCTCGATCCGAACGGCGCGTGGTCATTGAAAGAAGCGATCCGTTTGTGCCGCGATCAGCACCGCGTGCTGGCGTACGCCGAAGACCCGTGCGGCGCGGAAAACGGTTATTCCGGGCGTGAAGTCATGGCCGAGTTTCGCCGCGCCACAGGGCTGAAAACCGCGACCAATATGATCGCCACCGACTGGCGGGAAATGGGCCACGCGATCCAGTTGCAATCGGTGGATATTCCGCTCGCCGATCCGCATTTCTGGACCATGCAAGGCTCGGTTCGCGTGGCGCAGATGTGCCACGAATGGGGCCTGACCTGGGGTTCGCATTCCAACAATCATTTCGATATTTCGCTGGCGATGTTCACCCATGTCGCGGCCGCCGCGCCGGGTGAAATCACCGCGATCGACACGCACTGGATCTGGCAGGACGG
This sequence comes from Pseudomonas sp. 43NM1, assembly GCF_002836905.1. Taxonomy (NCBI): domain Bacteria; kingdom Pseudomonadati; phylum Pseudomonadota; class Gammaproteobacteria; order Pseudomonadales; family Pseudomonadaceae; genus Pseudomonas; species Pseudomonas sp. 43NM1. The sequence goes on from NZ_MKGS01000161.1 coordinate 37,284, forward strand.
CCAACGCTTGACCAAAGCTCCGCTGCAGATTGTCGGCGGCTGCGTGCAAGTGCCGAAGAAACCCGGGCTCGGCGTCGAACTGGACATGGACCAGCTGGCCAAGGCGCACGAGTTGTATAAAGGCATGGGCCTCGGCGCGCGCGACGACAGCGTGGCGATGCAGTTTCTGATTCCGGGCTGGAAGTTCGATAACAAGCGACCGTGCCTGGTGCGCTGAACCACTCCCCCCCCTGTAGGAGCAAAGCTTGCTCGCGAAGGCGTCGTGTCAGTCGAAGACCATTTCGACTGAACCGGAGCTTTCGCGAGCTAGCTCTGCTCCTACAGGATCGTGCGTGCATCAACCCTCGTTTGCACACCACCATCGCCGCAGCCTCGGCGCGCGATTACAATCGTGCCCATCAGCAGACACGACATGGACGAAACACGATGAGCAGACTGACTATTCTCGCCGCTTGTGTAGCACTGGGCAGCACAGGCGTGTGCCTGGCGCAGGCTCGCACCGACCAGCAGATCGAAGCCTCGGTCGATGCGGCGATCCGCCCGATCCTGCAAAGCCAAGGCGTGCCGGGGATCGCGGTAGCGGTGACGGTTGACGGCAAAGCGCATTACTTCAACTACGGCGTCGCCTCGAAAGAAAGTGGGGAGAAAGTCACTAAAAACACCTTGTTCGAAATCGGTTCGCTGAGCAAAACCTTCACCGCCACCCTGCTCGCCTACGCGCAGGCGACCGGCAAATTGTCCCTGAACGACAAGGCCAGCCAGGTTCTCCCGGCATTAAAGGGCAGCGCGCTGGATAACATCAGCGTTGTGCAATTGGCCACTTACACGGCGGGCGGTTTGCCATTGCAGTTCCCTCAAGCGGCGGACAGCGCGGACAAGATGCTCGGCTATTTCCAGCAATGGAAACCGCTTTATGCGCCCGGCACTCATCGGCAATATTCCAACCCGAGCATCGGCTTGTCCGGGTATCTGGCCGCGCAGAGCCTCGGCGTGCCGTTTGAGCAGGCAATGGAAAAAACCCTGCTGCCAAAACTCGGGTTGAAGCACACGTTTATCCAGGTGCCGCAGAATCAAATGGAGCTTTACGCTCAGGGTTACGACAAGGCCGACAAACCTGTGCGTGTCAGCCCCGGAGCGCTGGATGCAGAAGCCTACGGGGTGAAAACCAGCGCGGCGGACCTGCTGACTTTTGTCCAGGCAAACATGCAGCCGGCCGCGTTGGACGCGCCGGTGCAGCACGCGATTGCCGCGACGCATGCCGGTTATTACACGGTGGGCGACATGACTCAGGGCCTGGGTTGGGAGCGTTATGCCTACCCGATCACCTTGGATAAATTGCTCGCGGGCAATTCGACGCCGATGGCCATGGAGGCGCATCCAGTCCAGTGGTTGAACCCGCCGCAGGCTGAGCCGAAGGATGTGCTGTTGAACAAAACCGGTTCGACCGGTGGTTTCGGCGCTTACGCGGCGTATGTGCCGTCGCGTGAGATTGGCGTGGTGATCATGGCCAACAAAAACTACCCGATCCCGGAGCGCGTCAAAGCGGCGCATCAGATATTGCAATCATTGACCGAGTAAGTCGGCCACGCCTATTCCCCTGTGGGAGCGAGCTTGCTCGCGATTGCGGTATATCCGGCGACATCAATGTCGACCGGGCTGACGTAATCGCGAGCAAGCTCGCTCCCACAGGGGTCTGTGAAACTGACTATTTTTTCCGTTCCACACACGCCAACGCACTCACCGCCAGACACAGCGCCGCCCCGCCATACACCCATTCCGACGGCGCCACCGGCAGCAGAAAACCCGCCAGCAACGGCCCGATCCCGGCGCCGATGTCGCGCCACACCGCGTTCCCCGCCAGCGCGCGCACCCGGCCGCTGTCCGGATGACGCTGGGCGATCACCGTCACCACCAACGGCAACTGCAGCGCGCGCAATATCAGCACCAGCGCGCCGCCGACGATCAACCAGTGAAACCCGAAGCCGATCAGCGCTATCGAGGTCATCAGCGAGAACACAATCAACATTCGCGTCGCGCCCCAGCGCTGCGCCGCCACGCCGCCCAACGGGCTCAGCAACAATTCCGAGACATAGCGCAGCGCCAGCAACGTGCCGGCGACCACCACGGCGTTGCCTTCCAGCAAGTGATCAGCCAATAACGACAGGCCGATGATGAACAACCCGTCGAGCGTCAGGCCTTCGATAAACGACCACATCGCGACACTGTCCGGCCACTGGAAGCGCCGCGTCGAGG